>JALYLW010000136.1 GCA_030774055.1 Acidobacteriota bacterium | reverse complement strand
CTTGTGCGCGGCAGCGGCGCGGGTGGGATTCAAGCGGGTGTTCGTCACCGGCCTGGAAGTGCCGTGGACGGCAATCGCGGAGAACGCGCGCCAGTACGCCGATTTCCACATGCTGGGACGGGAAGAGCGGACGTCGCCGCGGCCTAGCGCGACGCATTAGGATCTGCTGATCCCCCCACACGAGCAACACCGGCTCGTGCCGGGCACCCGCGCTGCGCCCTCTCGCTTTGCTCGGCCAGCGACGGCTGCGCCACCGCGCTGCATCGAGCCATCCACCCTTCATCCGCCGGCGCCGCTGATTGACAGGGGCAAAGTCCCTGCACAACAATGAGCCTGCGCGTCATCCAAACAGATTGAGGGGAGAATCATGTCCGACGAACCGGTCGAGATGAACGACGGAAGTCCGCTGAAATACGTGCTGATCGCGATCGCGGGGATGTATGTGATCGCGTCGCTGGTTTTCGGCTACAGCCTGAACGACCGTCTGAACACGCTGCAGAAAAGCCAGACGGAGATGGAAAAGAGGCTAGACGCGACCGACGCCAAGCTGAAGGCGTCTACCGAGACGCTGGCGGCGAAGGTAGGGATGACGCAGAAAGAGCTGGCCGCGCGGACCGCGACGCTGCAGCGCGCGCAGCGCGCCAGCGAGTCGCGGCTGACGGAGCAGCAGAAGCAGCAGATCGGCGAGGTGAACACGCAGGTGGCGGGCGTGAAGACCGACGTGGGCGCGGTGAAGACCGACGTGGCCTCGACGCGCAGCGATCTCGAAGCCACCAAGATGAAGCTGGATCACGCCGTCGGCGACCTGGGACAGCAGAGCGGATTGATCGCGCGCACGCGCGAAGAGCTGGACTGGCTGAAGCATCGCGGCGACAAGAATTATTACGAGTTCACGCTGCAGAAGGGCGCGAGGCCGACGCCGGTCTCGACCATCAGCCTGCAACTGAAAAAGGCGGATCCAAAGAAGAGCAAGTTCACCATGAACGTGGTGGCCGACGACAAGACGATCGAGAAGAAGGACCGCACACTGTACGAACCGCTCCAGTTCATCAGCGGGCGCGAGCGCCAGCTCTATGAAGTGGTGATCACGGCGGTGAACAAGAACTCGATCACCGGATATCTGGCGACGCCGAAGTCGGCGCCGTTCCCGGCGCAGTGAACTCTGGTTTGCTTTATGACGAAGGCGCCGCGAGGCGCCTTTTGTTTTGCCCGGAAGATCGAATGTTCGCGCGCTGGGATCCTTCGGCCTCGCTCAGAGTGACAAAAGAATCACTTGGTGATGAGGACGGGGTTCTGGTCGTAGAGGTTGATCTTGATGGAGAGCGATTTGCGCGCGTCGAACTGCGCCTTCGGGATGGCGAAACTGAAGATGACGCGGCCGGAGTGGTCGGTATCCGCGGGGATCCTGGCGTCCGGCTTGAGCGGATCGATGGCGTTGGTGCGGATGGCGGGCAGTCCGTTGTAGTAGCGCTCGAAGTCGACGTAGGAAGCGGCCTCGTCGGTGAGCGGCTCGGACTTGTCGGGGAGCTGCAGCGCGCAGGTCACCGACTTGATGTGGATGGTCTGATCGGTGGCGTTGTGCACCTTCACGTTGACGGCGACGAGCGTGCTCTGTCCCGCGGAAGTCTCGACCGCCTGCACGTCGGTGATCTCGCCATTGAGCACGGGCGTTTGCCGGTTGGCGAAGGCGACGATGCCGACGACGATGGCAACGGCGGCGACGGCGATGAGGATGGGTACGATGGGCGGAAGCGTCCACTTGGCCGAGTCCATCTCTTCGGTGATGGGAGTGTGGCCAGCGTCGGGCGGTTTGGGAGTCACGGGGTCAGGCATGTGTCCTCGCTGAATCCTGAGATGCTGGAAGCGATAAAGAAGTCTACGCCCGGAAGACGGGGGCCGAGAACCCGCCACCGACACGGGGGGAGTAAGAGAACCCAAGATGATTCGCGCCCGACACCCCGGCTGGAGAAAGCGCCGGGCCCCTCGGTCACTCAGCGTGACCCATCATGAAGATGGAGCGTCAGAGCGCGCGCTTCATCGCTTTGGCGAATCGGTCGGGTGGGAGCGTGTTGAGCACGTCGGCCTTGGTGAGCCAGGCACGGCGGAGCTGGAGCAGTCCGTAGCGGATCTTTTCATAATGCGCGGTGTGGTGCGCGTCGGTGTTGACGACGATCTTCACGCCCAGCTCCTTCGCGCGCTTGAGGTGCGTGTCGCAGAGGTCGAGGCGGTCAGGATAGGCGTTGTGCTCCATCGCGATCTTGTCTTTGGCGGCGGCGCGCAGCACGGCGTCGAGGTCGAAGGCGTAGGCGTCGCGGCGGAGCAAGAGGCGTCCGGTGGGATGGCCGAGGATGGAAACGTGCGGGTTGGAGAGCGCGCGCAGCAGGCGGTCGGTCATCTTGGCGGCGTCCTGATTGAAGTGTGAGTGGACGCTGGCGATGACGAGGTCCATGGCGGCGAGTGTGTCGACGGCGAGATCGAGGCCGCCATCTTCGAGGATGTCCACCTCGATGCCGGCGAACACGGTGATGCCCTCGATCTCCTCGCCGGTCTTGCGGATCTTCGCGATGTGCGCGAGCGCGCGTTTGTCGTCGAGCCCGTTGGCGAAGGCGAGGTTCTTGGAGTGGTCGGTGATGGCGCAGTACTTGTAGCCGCGGGCGCGAGCGGCCTCGGCCATCTCGCGGATGGAGTTTTTGCCGTCGGTCTCGACGGTGTGCGCGTGAACGTCACCGTGGATGTCGCGCTGCTCGATGAGCTTCGGTAAGGCGTGCGCGGCGGCGGCTTCGATCTCGCCGCAGTTCTCGCGCAATTCTGGCGGGATGAGGTCGAGTCCGAGTTTCGCATAGACCTCCTCCTCGGTCGTCCCGCCGACGCGCTTCTCGCCCTTCACGGTGAAGAGTCCGTATTCGTTCAGCGTGAGGCCTTGCTTGAGCGCGCGCTGACGCAGCGTGACGTTGTGGTTCTTCGAGCCGGTGAAGTATTGCAGCGCGGCGCCGAAGGAATCGGGCGGCAGCAGGCGAACGTCTACCTGCATCCCGCTGCGCAGCTTGAAGCTGACCTTGTTGTCGCCCTGCGCGAGGACCTCGAGCAATCCTGGCGCGCGGAGGATGTGCTCGATCACGGCCTGACGCTTGGCGAGGTTGCCATTCGTCTTGGCGGGCGTCTTCTTATTTTGCGGTGCGTTATTTTTCGGCGCCGGCGCTTCGGCGAAGATCTTTCCGGTGACGAGCAAGTCGAGGTCGCCGACGGTCTCCCTACCGCGGCGCAGCGAGCCGGCGGTGGTGACCTTCTCCACGCCGGGCGCGGCGGCGATGTGCGCGATGAGTTTTTCGGCGGTACGGTCGGCGTCGTCGAGCAGGAAGCGTCCGGAGATGCGGCGGTAGTTCTCGATCGACTTCAGGATCTTCTGCTCCGACTTTTCCGAGAGGCGGGGCAGCGCGCGCAGTTTGCCCGCGGTGGCGAGCTGGGCGACGCCGTCTAGGTCGCAGACCTGGAAGGCGTCCCATATCAGGGCGATGGTCTTGGGGCCGAGACCAGAGATCTTCAGCAACTCGAGCATCGCCGGACGGTAATGGTTGAGCAGCTCGGTGTGGAGCGCGAGTCTACCTTCCGCGAAAAGCTGGGTGAGGTTCGCGGCCATGCCCTTGCCGATGCCGGGAATCTCGAGCAGGCGCTTGGGCTCAGCCACGAGCTCGGCGATCTGCGTGGGGAGGGACTCGATGGCCTCAGCAGCGCGGCGGTAGGAGCGGATACGGAAAGGGTCGTCGCCGCGGACCTCCATGAGGTCGGCGGTCTCGTAGAAGATGCCGGCGATGGTCTTGTTGTCGAAGGTGGGCACGAAAGGGGATTGTAAATCGTGGGTGCGCGTGGCGGGACGCCGGTCGCGGTGCGCGTGGCGGGCGGGTCGCCCGCCTCCAAAGGCCTACCGAGGATGAAGGCCGATGGAAGGTGGGTTCAAACCTTGGCGGGTGAACGGCGCTGCGAGAGCGAACCGTGTGATCGTATCGTCAGCATCGTCAGGGATGACCGTCCTTCATTTTTTTGGGCGGCGTAGGCGAGAACGGCGGAGATGGTTTTGCCGTCGCGCAGTCTGCCGACGGCAGCCGCCTTGACCAGCCCGGCAAGCGAGAAGAAGCGCGTGTGGATGGATTCGTCGGCTTCGGGACGCGCGCGTCCGCGGGTGAGATCCTGGGCGAGGTAGACGAGCATGGTCTCATCGAGAAAGCCGGGACTGGCGTAGTAGAAGAGCAGACGGCGCCAGCGGCGCGCGGTGTATCCCGTCTCTTCCAGCAGCTCGCGCTTGGCGGCGGTCAGGGGACGCTCGCCGCGGTCGATGCGGCCGGCGGGGAGTTCCCAGAGGTATTGTCCGGCGGCATAACGGTACTGGCGCTCGAGCAGGACGCGATGATCGGCGTCGTTCTTGTCTTTGACGTTCCTACCTTTGGCCACGGCGAGGATCACGACCGAGCCGGGGTGATGGATGACGTCGCGACGAGCGGTGATGCCGTTGGGCTCGCGGACGCGCTCGCTGGTGACGGAGAAGACTGGTCCGCGAAAGACGATGCGGCGGGAGAGGACGCGGGCGCGCTTGGGCATGCGGGACACTATAGCCAGACAAACGGAAATGACAACCGCAGAGGACGCGGAGGACGCAAAGCCTTTTTCATTATCACGTGCGAGCAGTGTCGGTGCGATAGGGATGGTTCGGACTCGGTCGCCGCGGCGACCTCGCTCATCATGACAACGGTTCTGGTATCCTCGCGCGCAGTGAAGAAGCGGAACAAGCCGAGCGTCGCGATCATTGGGGCGGGGAACCTGGCGCGGGCACTGGCGCCCGCGCTAGCGGACGCGGGCTATCGCGTGCTTGAGATCGTTGGCCGCGAGAGCAAGCAGTCGCGCGCGCGGGCGCGCGCGATCGCAAACAGCGCGCGGGCGCGCGCCGTTGGGTTCGCCGACGCGAAGCTGGATGCGGATGTGGTCTGGCTTTGTGTCAGCGACTCGGCGATTGCGGAGGTTGCGCGGGCGATCGCCAGAAAGAATGCGTGGCGTGGGAAGGTCGTGCTGCATTCCAGTGGCGCGCTCGCGAGCGATGAGCTGCGGGCTTTGCGTTTGCGCGGGGCGAGCGTGGGTTCGGTGCATCCCATGATGACGTTCGTCGGGTCGGCGCGGGTAAAGCTGCGCGGGCTCACGTTTGCGGTCGAGGGCGACGCGCCGGCGGTCGGCGTCGCGCGGCGCATCGTCGCCGACATGGACGGGGAGGTGTTTGCGATCGCCAAGGCGAGCAAGCCGCTCTATCACGCGCTGGGATCGTTCTCGTCTCCGCTATTGGTGATGCTGTTGGCGCAGGCGGAGCAGGTGGGACGGGCGGCCGGGCTGTCGGCGGCGCGGGCGCGCAAGGTGATGCGCGCGATCCTGCAGCAAACGTTGGCGAATTATCTGCGGGACGGGGCGCGGGCGGCGTTCAGCGGGCCGCTCCAGCGCGGGGACGTGGTCACGGTGAAGCGTCACTTGAAGGAATTGCGGAAAGTGCCAGGAGCATTGGAGGTTTATCGAGCGCTGGCCCGGGGCGCGATGGCGCAGTTGCCGGTGGGGAACAGGATGGAGATGAAGCGGTTGCTCGGGTAGTTTTGTTTTTTGGCGCTTCGGCGGAATAGCGCCGCCTGCGCGCCTGCCTTCGGCAGAGTGGACGCTCGCTACGCTCGCATTGTTTTGTTTGATTACTAGCGCGTAGTGAAGAGG
>JALYLW010000135.1 GCA_030774055.1 Acidobacteriota bacterium | reverse complement strand
GTCCCGCCTTGCGGGACCGCCGCTTTGTTTGGGGCGCAAAGCAATGAGCTTGGGTTGCAATAGGGGTTCTTCGACTCGGCGCGCGAATGATCCGCGCGCGCCTCGCTCACAGTGACAAGGGTGGGCGGTGCGGCGAGCACGGGACGATGTGATGGGGTGGGCGGTGTTTGCAGGTCCCTCCGCGCCCGCCGCGGCGGGCGCGAAGGATGACAGCGTTTAGAGAAGGATGACAGCGTCTAGAAATGATGACAGCGTTTAGAATAGAAGCCATGCGAAGGGTCTATCTCGACAACAATGCGACCACGCCGGTGCTGCCCGAGGTGCGGGAGGCGATGCGTCCGTATCTCGAGGGCGATTTTGGCAACGCGTCTTCGATCCACTGGTATGGCCAGCAGGCGCGGGCGGCGGTGGAGCGCGCGCGTGAGCAGGTGGCGGCGCTACTGGGCGCGCGGGCGGCGGAGATCGTGTTCACCTCCGGCGGCACCGAGGGTGACAACAAGGCGATATTCGGGTTGTGCGAGGTGGGCGACCACATCGTCACTTCCGCCATCGAGCATTCGGCGGTGCGCAATACCTGCCAGGAGATGGAGAAGCGCGGCTACGAGGTGACCTACGTCGGCGTGGACACGCGCGGCGTGGTCGATCCGGGCGACGTCAAGAAGGCGCTGAAGCCGAACACGAAACTGATCTCTGTGATGTACGCGAATAACGAGACCGGGGCGGTGCAGCCGGTGGAGGAGATCGGAGTGATCGCGGCCGAGGCCGATGCGTGGTTCCACACCGACGCGGTGCAGGCGGCAGGGAAGATCCCCATCGACGTGGAGAAGGTCGGGTGCGACATGCTGGCCATCTCGGGACACAAGCTGCACGCGCCGAAGGGTGTGGGCGCAACGTATCTGCGGAAAGG
Source organism: Acidobacteriota bacterium (assembly GCA_030774055.1). Taxonomy (NCBI): domain Bacteria; kingdom Pseudomonadati; phylum Acidobacteriota; species Acidobacteriota bacterium. Next base: position 1,777 of record JALYLW010000135.1, on the reverse strand, counting down.
GACGCAGTGCCGTCCGCTGATGTATGGCGGGACGCACGAGCGCGGGCGCAGGCCGGGGACGGAGAATGTCCCCGGGATCGTGGCGCTGGGCAAGGCGTGCGAGCTGGCGAAGAAGTCGGTGGACGATGGCACCATGCTGCGGGTGGCGGAGTTGCGCGACCGGCTGGAGCAGACGATCGTCAGCGCCATCGAAGAATGTGGCGTGAATGGCGAAGGCGCACCGCGCGTGCCCAACACCAGCAACCTGTACTTCAGCCACATCGAGGGTGAGCCGCTGTTGATCGCGCTCGACTTGAAAGGCGTGGCGGTGGCGACCGGGGCGGCGTGCTCGAGTGGCGCGATCGAACCAAGCCCGGTGCTGCTGGCGCTGGGCATGGGACCGCAGCGGGCGCGCGGGTCGATCCGGTGGAGCCTGAGCAAGCTGACCACGGCGGAGGACATCGAGCACGCGCTGAGCGTGGTGCCGGAGGCGGTGGCGCGGCTACGGGAGATCTCGCCGAGCTGGAAGCGGGTGCCGGCGGCGACGCGGTAGGTCGGCTGGCGCTTCGTCCAAAAACGGGACTGCGCGCCGGCCTTCGGCAGAGTGGATGCGTGCTACGCACGCGTTTTTGCATTTTTATGACCAAGCAGCAGACGATTGCGGTAGCGATGTCGGGCGGGGTGGATTCCTCGACCGTGGCGGCGATGCTGCGCGCGGAGGGGCACACGCTCGTCGGACTGACGATGCAGTTGTGGAACCAGAAGCGGCTGGCGGGAAAGAGTGGGATGACGGAAGAGGTCACCGGGCGATGCTGCTCGCTCGATGATGTCTACGACGCGCGGCGCGTGGCGGAGAAGCTTGGCATCCCGTATTACGTGGTGAACCACGAGCGCCAGTTCGAGGCGGATGTGGTGAAGCCGTTCGTGGCGGAGTATCTCTCAGGGCGCACGCCGATCCCGTGCTCGCTGTGCAACAGCCACATCAAGTTTGCCGACTTCCTGCGCGAGGCGCGGCAGATCGGCGCCGACAAGATCGCTACCGGACACTACGCGCAGGTCGCGTTCGATGCCGGGCGCGAGCGGTGGCTGTTGAAGCGTCCCAAGGACCTGGCGAAGGACCAGACCTATTTCCTGTTTGGACTGTCGCAGGAGATGCTTTCGCGCACGCTGTTCCCGCTCGGCCAGATGACCAAGCCGGAGGTGCGCGCGAAGGCGAGCGAGTACGGGCTGGGGCATCATCTCGCGGAGAAGCCGGATTCGCAGGAGATCTGCTTCGTCCCGAATGGTGATTACAAGCAGTTCCTGGATGCGTATCTGGCGGAGCAAGGCGAGGCGCTGCCGGATACGGCGGGCGAGCTGGTGACGACCTCGGGCGAGACCATCGGTCGGCACGAGGGGATACACAACTTTACCGTCGGACAGCGCAAGGGATTGGGTGTGGCGACCGGGTCGGCGCTGTATGTGATCGAACTGCGCGGCGATCGTCGGGAGGTAGTGGTCGGCGGGAACGACGATCTGTATTCGCGGACGATGACGGTGCGGAAGCTGAACTGGATCGCGGTGGACGAGTTGCGCGCGCCGCTGCGCGTGACGGTGAAAATACGCAACCGGCACGAGCCGGCGGCGGCCGTGATCACGCCGTCTGGGGATGCGGTGCGGGTGGAGTTCGACGCGGCGCAGCGGGCGATCACTCCGGGACAGGCGGCGGTGTTCTACGACGGCGACGTGGTCGTGGGCGGAGGGTGGATCGGCTAGCGAGTTGCGAGTACCGAGTTGCGAGTACCGAGTTGAGGATGGC
>JALYLW010000134.1 GCA_030774055.1 Acidobacteriota bacterium | reverse complement strand
GGCGAACGCGCCGCAACCAACTCCACCCGCCACCAAGCCGGCGGAAACAAAACCGCAAACCCAGACGCCGAGTGATAATCCTCCGGGGGATAATCCCCGTTGAGCTTGGCGAACGTCACTTACACATCGCGCGAACAGATCGAGGTCCACAGATTCTCACTGTGGGCGACGATCGGCGTGCCGCTCGCGGCGTTGCTGCTGCAATCGCTCCTGGGAACACGGCTGCGGTTACTCAGCGTGTTCGACCTGCCATTGCTGGTCACTATCTTCTTCGCCGTGGCGCGGCGCAACCAGCTAACCGGCATGGCCACCGGGATGTTCATCGGTCTGCTACAAGATTCGCTGACGCACCATCCCATCGGGATGTATGGCATCTCGAAGACGGTGGTGGGATTCGCGGCGTCGTCGCTCGGCGTGCGGTTCGACGTGGAGAACCCGGGCTCGCGCATCATCATGGGCTTTGGGTTTTACCTGGTACACCAGGCGATCTACTTTGCCGTCGCGCGCAACCTGGTCTCAGAAGACATCCCATGGGCGTGGGGACATACGCTGGGCGCTGCGCTCGCCAACGGCTTGCTGGCGGTAGTGCTGTTCGCGATGCTGGACAAGTTGAAGCGGCGGGGTTGAGCGATCGCTTCGCCGCTTCATCCATAATCAGGAACCAAAATCGGAGCATTGAGAATGCGAAATCTCCGCCGACTGATCCTTCTACTGACCGCTTGCAGCAGCTTTCTGTTCGCGCAGGGCGACACTCCGGCGAAGTTCACGCCCAAGACCGACACGTTCGACTACGTGAAGCGCGAAGAGATGATCCCGATGCGCGACGGCGTGAAGTTGAAGACCTTCATCCTTATTCCGAAAGGCGCGAAGGGCGCGCCGATGCTGCTCGACCGCACGCCGTACAACGCGGCGGGGCGGGCGTCGCGGCAGAATAGTCCGCACCTGGCCACCGTGACCGCGCAGATGCTCGATTCGGCGGTGGCCGGCGGATACATCGTCGTCTACCAGGACATCCGCGGAAAATATGGCTCCGAAGGCGACTACGTGATGACGCGTCCGCTCATCGGTCCGCTCAATCCCACCAAGGTCGATCACGCCACCGATACTTACGACACCATCGAGTGGCTGGTGAAGCACGTGCCGGAGTCGAACGGCCGCGTGGGCACGATCGGCGGCTCGTACGAAGGCTATACCACGGTGATGTCCACGGTGCGGCCGCATCCGGCGCTCAAGGTGGCCGTGCCGTTTGCGCCCATGGTCGATGGCTGGATGGGCGACGACTGGTTCCACAACGGCGCGTTCCGCCAGGACGCGACCCTGGATTACATCTACGACCAGGAAGCGTCGCGCGGCAGCGGCAACAGTTGGTGGTCGGGCACGCGCGATACCTATGACGAATATCTCCGCGCCGGCTCGGCCGGCGCGATGGCGGAATCGCGCGGCCTCGACCAGCTCGGCTTCTGGCGCGCGCTGGCGCAGCATCCTGCCTACGACGCCTACTGGCAGGGACAAGCCGTGGACAAGCTGCTCGCGAAGGAACCGCTCAAAGTCCCGATGCTGATCGTCTCGGGATTGTTCGATCAGGAAGATATCTATGGTGGGCCGGCGCTCTACCGCGCGCTGGCGCCGCGCGATCCGCGTGGCCAGTTCGTGCATCTCGTCATGGGTCCGTGGAGCCACGGGCAGGGAAGGGCCGAAGGCCGCGGCATCGGCGCCATCCAGTTCGAAGGCGACACCGCGACCTGGTTCCGGCGCAACGTGATGCAGCCCTTCCTCGATCACTACCTGAAAGATGCTCCCCAGCCCGACACTCCGCGCGTCCTTATGTACGAGACAGGAGCGGACCAGTGGCAGCGCTACGACGATTGGCCGCGCGCTTGCGCGCAAGGCTGTTCGCAGGCCTCGCGCAAGATGTATCTGCTGGCGGGCGGGAAGCTCGGGTTTGATGTGCCCGCCGCGGCGGGCGAGAAATATGACGAGTACGTTTCCGATCCGGCAAAGCCGGTCTCGTATCGCCAGCGGCCGACCTTGGGCGGATACGCACCGGATTCCACCTGGGGCGAGTGGCTGGTGGATGACCAGCGCTTTGCGGCGTCGCGTCCCGACGTGCTCGTCTATGAGACCGAACCACTGTCCGCGCCGCTGCGGGTCGCCGGCCAGCCCATCGCCTGGCTCTTCGCCTCGACCAGCGGGACAGACTCTGACTGGGTGGTGAAGATCATCGACGTGTGGCCGGATGAAGTGCCGGCGAACCGGAAGCTCGGCGGGTATCAGCAGATGCTCGCGGCGGATATCTTCCGCGGTCGCTACCGCCAGGACCCCGCCAACCCGGCGCCGCTCAAGGCGAATGAGGCGCTGCCATATCGCATCGCGCTGCCCCAGGTGAGCCACACCTTCCTGCCCGGCCATCGCATCATGGTGCAGGTGCAGTCGACCTGGTTCCCACTCTACGACCGCAACCCGCAGACGTTCGTCCCGAACATCATGTTCGCGAAACCGGGCGACTTCGTGAAAGCCACGCAGCGGGTGTGGCACACGCCGCAGGCCGCGAGCGCGATCGAGCTGCCGGTGGTGGAGTAGGTCATAGTAGAACCAGTTCGGTGCAAAGTGGTGTAAGCTAGTGCCATGGCGCAAACGCAGAAGTCAAAGAAGATGGTCCGCCGCAGCGTCTCGGTCCCGGCCGAAGTCGACAGTCGCATCAAGAAGCTGGCACAGCGGGAGAACCGCCCGCCCAGTCAGGTCTATCAGCTGGTGATTGAAAAGGGACTCAACACGAAGGAAGCCGAGAAGCGACTCTTCTTCGAACTGGCTAACCGACTGCAAGCAACGAATGACCCTGCGGAGATCGAGCGGTTGACGGAAGAGCTGGCGCGGATGACTTTCGGTAGGTAGATGCCGAGAATCCAGTGGGACGACCTTCCCGTCGACCTGCGCAAGCACCTGTTCTTGCGCGCGCGCGAGCGGGAGCTTTCATTCGATGATATCCATCGGTTGAAGGAGTGGCAGGAGGGCGCTCCCGAAGCGCCCGATGGGCCATGGTTCAAAGACTTCGGCTCCTTCAAGCTATGCGGTGAAGGCAGATATCCCAAGACGTTTCTGCTCCGTGGTCAGCCAGCGAAAGGGACGAGGATCGAGTAACCTTCAAAGGCCGGCCGCCAAGTAGTCCGCTGGAACCCCCGCCCTAAGCCTTTCCCCGTATGCCCTCCGCTTGCGACTAGCGGTACACTTGTGGGCAGAGGCGGCAGCGATTCCGTGGCTGAGCGCGGCGAAAAAGTCCCACAGATAAAACTGACGTTCGTGCAGTACGCGATCCTGGTGATCTTCGTTGTGCTGACGATGCGGCTCGCGCGCTTGCAGGTGGCGAGCCGCGATGAATACCTGGCGCTGGCGGAGCAGAACCGCGTGCGCAAGATGCCCATCCTGGCGCCGCGCGGCAAGATCCTTGACCGCGAAGGCCGCATCATCGTAGACAACTATCCGTCATTTTCCGTGCTGCTGTTGCGCGAATCGTTGAAGACCAATCCTCCCGACATCGAGAAGATCGCCGACGGCCTGCACATGCCCGCGGAGGAGATCCGCTCGCGCATCCGGCGCTTCGCTTCGCAGCCGCCCACGCAGCCCATGGTGTTGAAAGACGATGTGACGCCCGACGAGCTGGCATTCATCGAGGCGCATCGCAACGAGCTCAGCTACCTCGACACCATCATGGTGCATCGCCGGCTGTATCCGAAAGACGGCTTCATGGCGCACGTGATCGGATACGTGGGCGAGGTCAGCGAGCAGATGCTCAACGATCCGCGTTACGAGCTCTACGAGCCGGGCGACGTGGTCGGAAGATCGGGCGTCGAGGCGCAATACAACGACTGGCTGATGGGGCAAGACGGTTTTCGCAACGTGATCGTCAACAGTCACGGCAAGGAAGTCGGGCGCAAGGACGAGACGCCGGCCACGCCGGGCAAGCAGATCAAGCTGACCATCGATCTCGACCTGCAGATCGCGGCGGAAGAAGCGCTGAACGCGACGGGGAAGAACGGCGCCGTCATCGCGATGGATCCGCGCTCGGGCGAGATCCTGGCGCTGGTCTCGCGGCCGGTCTTCGATCCCAATCATTTTGCGGTGCGCATCCCGCGGGCGGAGTGGAACGCGCTGCTCGCCGATCCGGGCAAGCCGCTGATGAACAAAGCCACGCAGGCACAGCTCGCTCCCGGCTCGGTCTTCAAGATCATCATGTCGGTGGCGGGATTGCAAGAAGGCGTGGCGCAGAAGCTGCGCGTGAACTGTCCCGGGGGCGCGAACTTCTACGGACGCTACTTCAAGTGCTGGATCTCGGCGCAGCATCGCGGACACGGCGCGATCAACATCCATAGCGCCATCCCGCAATCGTGTGACGTCTTCTTCTACACCCTGGCGGAGCGGCTGGGCATCGGCAAGATCGCGAAGTGGGCGACGGCGCTCGGCCTGGGACAGCGCACCGGCGTGGACCTGCCGCAGGAAGTGGCGGGCGTGATGCCGAGCGAAGAGTGGAAGGCGAAGTACTACAAGCAGAAGTGGTACGCGGGCGAGACCATCTCCGTGGGTATTGGGCAGGGAGCGGTGGCGACCACGCCCATCCAGCTCGCGCGCGCCATCGGCGCGATCAACTCGGGCGGCATGCTGCGGCGTCCGCACGTGGTCGATCCGGGAACGCAGCCGGAGGATTTCCAGGGGAAGTATCAGCAGGCGATGGTGACGAGCCGCTCGGAAGCGCGGGTCGAGATCGATCCGGAGAACTGGAACACCATCACCGACGCCATGGCGGCAGTGGTGAATCCGGGCGGCACGGCGGCGGCGTCGCATCTTGAAGGCATCGACTTTGCCGGCAAGACCGGGTCGGCGCAAGTCGTCTCGAACGATGCCCGCAAGGTGTTGAAAGGCTCGCAGTTCAAAGATAACGGATGGTTCGCGGGCGTGGAGCCGCGGCGTAATCCGGAGATCGTGGTGGTCGTGCTGATGGAAGAGGGCGAGCACGGCTCGGCCGCTGCCCACCTTGCCGCAGAGGTGGTCAAGGCTTACGTGGACAAGCGGCGCAAGCGCGCAACCAAGGTGGCGCAAGGCGCGAGCAGGCCCATCGAGATGGCGGCGGTGTGGTCCGAGAGTTCTTCTGGTGACGAAAGTGAAGCGGGCGAGGGGGGCGAGCACTTGCACGGTGGCAGGTTCGTGATCGCGAGCGGCGGCGAGCCAAAGAAGCCGGTCAGGGCGGCGCCGGGCTTGGCTGATGTCAACGTCATTAAGCCGGCCGGCGTCCTTAGGTACGGCAAGCACGGCGTGGTTACCGGAACCGTGGCTGCAGCCGGAGGCGGAAGGTGACGAAGTGACCAAATGACTAAATATCTATCCTTCCGCGATTTCGATTGGGCGCTGCTGGCGGTCACGCTGGTGATCTGCGGCATCGGCATCACCGAGATCTATACCGCGACCATGAGCACGAAGTTCGCTGCGAGCGCGCTGCACGTGAGGCAGATCTACTGGGTCGTAGCCGGGGTGGCGCTGATGTTCCTCGTCAGCCTGATCAACTACGAGATGCTGCTCGAGAACGTCCACTGGTTCTACATCGCGGCGCTGGTGTCGCTGGTGATGGTGGCGCTCTTCGGGCGGCGTTACCTGGGCGCAAAGCGCTGGATCATGCTGCCGGGAGGCCAGCACTTCCAGCCCTCGGAGTGGGTGAAGCTGATCCTGATATTGGCGCTGGCCAAATACTTTTCCGACAATGTGAGGGAAGAGGCCACGGTCCCGGATATCGTGAAAGCCGGACTGATCGCCGGCGTGCCCTTCCTGCTGGTGTTGCGCCAACCTGACCTGGGGACTGCACTCACCTTCGTCCCGGTCTTGGTGATGGCGCTGTTCTTGGGCGGGATAAAGTTCAAGCACGCGGCGGTGATCGTGATCGTGGCGGCGATGCTGGCGCCGCTGGGCTGGCACTACGCGCTCAAGCCTTACCAGAAACAACGCCTGAGTACGTTTTTGAACCCGGAGGTGGATGCGCAGGGCTCGGGGTACCAGATCAATCAATCCCTGATCGCGGTGGGTTCCGGAGGGTTGTGGGGGAAGGGCACGGCCAAGGGGACCCAGACGCAGGGCGACTTTTTGCCGGTCCCGCAGACCGACTTCATCTTCGCGGCCATGGCGGAAGAGCATGGATTTGTGGGCTGCCTGTTCGTCCTGCTGCTATACTTTGTTCTGCTGATGCGGTTGATACACAACGCCCAGACGGCGCCTGACCGCGCCGGGACGTTGGTGGTGATGGGGGTAGTGGCTATCTTGAGCTTCCACCTCCTGGTCAACGTCGGCATGGTGGTCGGGTATATGCCGGTCACCGGAATACCATTGCCGCTGATGAGTTACGGCGGTTCGTCGGTCCTGTTCACGTTCCTGGCGCTCGGGTTGGTCAACAACATCCGCATGCGCCGCTTCGTGAACTAGGCCAGTAGAAGCAAAAGATCGACCGCCGAAGGGCGGAAAGAAAACGGATTTCACGCCCTACGGGGCAGCAGGGCCGGCCGGAACAAGCGAGGCCGGATCAGGATCGCGAAAAAGAGAGAAGCGCGCCCGGACAGGTAACGACCCCGTCTCCGTGAATGCGGGACAGAGTGGTCACAAGTCCGGTGCGGAGCGCGAAAAGGTGCAAAGATTCCGCACGACGTAAAGCGAATCCCAGTCACTTACACCGGTCCCAGCCGTGGTGCTTCACCACAGCCGGGCGGTGCTCTGCTTCGTCCGATCCGATCCGCATCGCTCCGCGCCGGCTAGCCGCGTTCCCGGCTTGCCGGGACCGGAAGACGGAGCAAAAATGTCGAAAGAACTATTTGTCTCTTCCACGCCACACGAGACCAAAGTGGCCATCGTGGAAGACGATCAGCTCGCGGAGATTTATTTTGAACGCGAGAACGAATACACCCTCGCCGGGTCCATCTACAAAGGCCGAGTCACGCGCGTGCTTCCCGGCATGCAGTCGGCGTTCGTCGACCTCGGGCTGGAGCGCGATGCCTTCCTCTACGTAACCGATTTCCTCGAAGAACAAGAAGATCAGGAAGAGTTCGACCACGTGGCGCTGCGGACGCACGAGCGCGCCCCCAAGGAGGGCGACGCCGCGCCGCCGGCCCGCGCGGCTGACCTTGACCCACACCACGCGCTGCCTCCGGCAGCCGTGGCCGAGCCGGGCGCCGGTATGGGCGGTCGGGGCGAGCGCGACCGTGGAGATCGGGGAGAACGCCAGCCGCTGTCGAACGCGGCGACCATCAACGAGGCGGGCGGTGATGAGC
>JALYLW010000133.1 GCA_030774055.1 Acidobacteriota bacterium | reverse complement strand
TCCCACACAAGCGGACGCTTGTATGGGCCACCCATTGCCTGGGCCGCCGGCCCACGATTACGTGGGCTACCTCTTGGTGTGAACTGTCAACTCGTTTCGCACCAAGCACCCTGGGTAGTTCGAAACGAGGTTGATAGTTATGTTGTCGGCACTGCCGCGCGAAATGCCAGCGACCTGAAAGGCAAAATGTGGCTCTACTTGGAAGGTCTTACACCGAGCAGGATCCACGATGGCTTCGATCTGAACAGGTGTCACAGCAATCTTCGCAGCGCTAGTGTGCGCCGACAGATCAGCGACCACCAAGAACAATCCGCCGTCGACGCGATCAACAAATGCCAAATTCTCGACAGGCAGCCAGTACAAGCCGTTCGCAACAATCTCGTGCCGCTCAGCCTCAGCTACAAGCGTATTGTCGCCAGGCCGGTTAACGCTACCAGGCGGATAGATGGGTCTTCCCACATTGATATGGTCTGAGAGCAAGACGGCGGGTTGGATTCGATTCGCTCTAGGGGTTAGCTTCACATCGTAGAGGAGGTACTCAGACGTCTCCCCCTCGACAAAGTGCGCCGGGAATACCTTGACATACGCAACATACCTGCGGTCATCGGAAACGGCCGGCCAAAAGCAATAGAAAGAATCCCGAATGCTGCCGGTATCGTTTTCGATCAGAGTGACGATACTTGTGTTCGCCAGAACCCGTCCCACAATAATCGTCAGAGAAGCATCCACTAGATAGACGCTATCAATTTGTGCCGTTTCGTTAGCTAGAGTTAACGAACGCGGCTGTTTAGAAACACCGCTGACGAGTAGCCGGAAACGGCGCCCCGCAGGACAAGATCGACAAGGCTCCTCTCCCAAGAGCGAAAGTGCTACTTTGCCGTGTCGCGCCTTGAGTGGCCGCTGATGCCCCGGGCTGAATGCGTCCGAAGATATTGCAGCGCTTTGCGCTTGCTGCTCGGGTCGAAGCAATGGGCCGGCAAGGAGGCAACAGAGCAGCAACGCCCCGGCATTTGCGACGGTCGACGTAAAGCGCATGTTGACTCCCATCCTTCCGGTCACCGAAGTCGAATCGTCTTGTAGGTTCCGTAATCGGGGATGCTTCCGGGTGTGCACGCGGCCTGGGTGGTGTAATTGTCTAACTGTAGAAGGCTGCCGCACGCCGCGCATCGGTCGGTAACGGTCTTCGTTACGGCAGTGGGGCCGAGAATAAGAACCGAATCGCCGCACACCAAGGGGGCGCCGTCACCTTTGGCCACAGTGGAATCGCTTACGCTGTAACCGGTGCAATAGGGAACGATGGCTTGAGGCCGAAAACTCCTTTCGTTGGCATCGGCTGGCGGCGTTCCGTGAGTCATGCAGTAAGCCTCATTCTGTTCGATGCCGAAGTCAATCGCTTTTCCACTCCCATTCAACCACGACTGAGATATGAAGTCGCTCTTCAGAGTTACGGGAGTGAAGGTGCAACTTGGGTTTGGGTTCGTCTTATATGCTGCCGCTTGGGCACCGGTGCAAGCGGTTTCATCCGGGGTGTTGTACCGAGAATGCCGGTATGTGCCCATGACTAAAAAAGCTACGGACTTGCTGCCAGAGGCAGGTTGTGAATTGACGGTCCAAGTTGCTTTAACGGCGCTGTACTGACCCACTGGCAAAGAGGGGCGATTAAAAGCGAAGGTGTACGTGCCCGATGTCTTGGTGCCACTGTAGACCTGGTAAGTCGTTCCTTCTGTGACAACTGTCAGGGTCCCCGTTAATCCCGATGGGGAGAGACTCACCGCGATTTGGTCGCTTACGATGTCGGCAGTTGTAACTTGGACTTGGAGAGAAGTCGAACCTGAACCTGGATGCCCTACCACTGGCGGGCAACCGCCAAAACTTCTGTCGTAGTCCACGTAAGCATTGACGGTTACGTTCCCTGGTGACACCCCGGTGAGCACCCCGTTGCTGACGGCGACAACCGAGGAGTTGGTGCTGCTCCAGTTCTCGCCGCCCATGTCGATATCCCAACCCCAACACGAGTCGGTCGCCTGGATCTCCTGCGTAAAGCCGGCTCCGCCCACGGCGACCGTACTAGAGCTCGGAACCATGACAGGCGGGAAGTAGCCGCAGCACAACCCGCAGCCGTACATCGCATGGCCGTGCGTCCGATCGATGTTGATCTTGCCTTCGAAGAGAAAGCCGTGCACTTTGCGATCGAGATCGCGAATGGAGTAGGTGCCCTGGGTGGTCTCCGGAGGCAACGTGGTGCCGTTCCGGTCCGGGGCCTGGGTGCGGATGAGCTCGCCGATGTCTATCCACATCTGTTCTCCCGGGCCGAGCCGCCGCTCGATCTCGTAGTGTTGTTTCCCGCCATTGAGATTGAGCGTTAGAAGGGCCGTGGCCCCCTGCTCTCCGCCGTTGCCCACGGTCATCACGGTGTTGTTCATCGGTGCGCCCGCGTGCCACACGCCCCCTTCCCACCTGGTAGCCACGGTCGCGGAGAATGGCGTTTGCGTGCCGTAGCGTCCGCTTTCATCGTAACTGGCGGTGATGGGAACGAGGTCACCATGCCTGCCCGAATACTGGATGGAGACTCCGGCCCAGTCTGCATTTGCCGGGATGGCTGGCTTGGCGTCGTCATTCAACGAGATAACTCGTAGCTGGCCGGGCTGGATGGTTGCCGAATCTATGGCCGACATTCCCGTCGAATCGGGTGCTTTCCAACGGATGGCGATTTGCGGTGTCACTGCCGAGTTAGATGCGTTCCTGAGGAGGATTCGCGGCTGAAGTTGAGTGTCGGCTGGAAAGCTCAGTGCAGGCGAAGGCTGACGAAGCGCGACCATAGGTGCGCGCAGCGTGATCTGCGCAACCTTTTCGGAGGGGTCTCGCTCGAAGACTTTGGAAACCGCGGAGAAACCGGTCGAATCATCGTAGGCGAAGGCTATAACGGTGAAATCGGGGCTGGAGTCTGCCATGGATACCGACACGCTACCCATCGCATTTTCGGGGAGGTCGGGCAGGACTTCGCGAACACTGATCCTCGCGCTCTGTCCTGGGCCGATGGTCCGATCCACGGCTACACTCTCTCCACTCACCTCGGAAACCAAGAACCGCGCGCTCGAGCCTTTGCGGGATGTGTTCGTGACTACCACGTAGGTCGTAGCCGCCTTCGTGGGCAAGAGCCACAAGGTCTCGCGCGTTCCGGGAATACTCGACTCGTAGGTCGCGAGGGCGTCGAAGTGAAAGGCGATGGGGTATCCCACGCGCCGCACGATCGCCGCCGCGAAGATGTTCGACGGGCTACCGCCGTCGAAGCGCAAGATCACCGACCCGAACATCGGCGCCGACTCCGCGTTCGCGGACATGATGGCGGCCAGCGCCAGACCCACATTCACAGGCTTCGATTCAGCAGTGTCTACGGTGATGGGCGAGAGCGGCACTTCACGTCCGCTGGCTAGCCGCAGAGTGGGCGTAACCGTGACTGCCCGGTCGCGGCGATTGTTGCGGATCTCGATGTGGGTGTTCCATCCCGGCTCGGACGTCCAGTAGGGCACGACGACTTCCTGTTGGCTAGTGGTCTGTGATTGCAGGAAGGGAGAGACCGACAAGAACAGGAGCAGGCCCGCGATACGCAGCTTCATAACCACCTCCCGACGCGCTTGGACCCTGACAGACCACGGACTCTAGCTTCTCCATCTCTCGCGCCAAAAAAATCGCATTTCTGTTCTAGAAATGGAACAACGTGCGGAAACGTCCGCCACCGCACGGATCTCGCCCGACGCTCCCTCGTTGCCTCGCGCTCGGGTCGCGAATGAGCCGAAGCGATGGCTGACCGGGCCTGAAGGCCTGCTGTTCCACCGATAAGGGCGACCGACTATCCACTAACCACTAGCCACTACACGCTCCTCTGCGCTACATTCGCTCACCCACTTGAGCAAGAAATACTTGAGCAGGAATAAAGGATGATCGGGCAGACCATCGGACACTACCGCATCACCGCCGAGATCGGACGCGGCGGCATGGGCGTGGTCTACGCTGCCGACGACCTCAACCTCGGCCGCCAGGTGGCCATCAAGTTCCTCACTCCCGAGATGGGTTCCGATGCGGACGTGCTCGAGCGCTTTCGCCGCGAGGCGCGCGCCGCCAGCTCGCTCAACCATCCCAACATCTGCACCATCTTCGGTCTGGAAACCGATTTGGAAACTGATCTGGGAACCGGCGTTGGTTCAAGTGGCACGGCCCGCAACTTCATTGTCATGGAGCTGATGGAAGGCCAGCCGCTGGCGCAGAAACTCGCCGCCGGTGCGCTCAAGCTCGCCGACGTGCTCGAACTCGGCATGCAGGTTGCCGACGCGCTCGACGCCGCCCATGCCAAGGGAATCATCCATCGCGACATCAAGCCGGCCAACATCTTCGTGACCGTGCGCGGGCAAGCGAAGATCCTCGACTTTGGACTCGCCAAGCTGACCCGCAAGATCTCCGCCGTGGCCGAGACCATGCCGGTCGGGGCTCCGGATAATGTCGCCCACGATTCCGTGGCCAGCCTTACCTCCACCGGCACCACCGTGGGGACGATCGCTTACATGTCGCCCGAGCAGGCCTGCGGCGAGGACCTCGACGCGCGCAGCGACCTCTTCAGTTTCGGCGCCGTGCTCTACGAGATGTCCACCGGACACCTGCCGTTCCCCGGCAATAGTCCCGCCGTCGTCTTCAGCAAGATCTTGGAGCATCAGCCCTCGCCGCCGCGCCAGTTGAATGACGCGTTGCCGCCGAAGCTGGACGAGATCATCCTGCGCGCGCTCGAAAAAGATCGCGAGCTGCGTTACCAGTCGGCCTCGGAGATGCGCGCTGAGCTGCGCCGCTTGGCGCGCGATTCCAGCTCGGGCAGGATGCAGGCCGCCGTGCCGCCCAGCCGCGTGGGCCAGAAGACCGCATCCAGCACGCAGCAGCTCTTGATGGGCGAGGCCCGGCGGCACAAGCTTGGCATCGTGGCCACGCTGGTCGTAGTCATCGGACTCATCGCCGGCGTTTCTATCGGATTGTTCAAGTGGCTGGGCCATCCGAGCGCGCCGTTCACCACCGACAAGCTCAAGCTCACACGCATGACGCAGCACGGCCACGCGGTCTACGCGGCTATCTCGCCTGACGGCAAGTACGTTGCGTACGCGCGGCGCGAAGGCGATCGCAGCTTGTGGGTGAAGTCGGTCGCCACCGGCAGCCACATCCAGGTCATCCCGCCGGGCCCCGGCTTCTTTCAGCCCGACATAGCTTTCACTCCCGACGGCGACTACATCTACTTCGCGCACACGTCGTTCGATAACCCGTCGGTGCTCGATCTCTACTCTGTGCCCACACTTGGCGGTCCGGTGAAGAAAGTGGTTGCCGATGTGGGAAGCGGCGCCACCTTCTCGCCCGACGGCAAGAAGATAGCGTTCATCCGCTACGACCCCGAGGCGGGGAAGAGCGCGATCATCATCGCGAATGCCGATGGCAGTGGGCAGCAGGAATTCGCAACCCGGCCGAGCGCGCAGGGATTCACTAACGGCGCCCCCGATTGGTCGCCGGATGGAACCCTGGTCGCTGCTTCCGCGGGGCACCTCGGGAAGGAAGCGCTCACCGAGATCGTTGTATATCCGGTTGGCGGCGGCAACCCGACGGTGGTGCCGTCTGCGCTGTTGCTCAAGGGTGTCCGCTGGCTCACCGGGTCGGGATTATTGCTGCTCGCCGCCGACCTCACGCACGGCACCCGCAACCAGATCTTCTACCAGCCGTATCCTGCCGGCGAGATGGTGCGCTTTACCAGTGACCTGAACACGTATCAGAGCATGAGCCTCGACGCGCGGCAGACGATACTCGCGGTGACCCAGGCAGACAACACGAGCGCGCTCTACATCGCGGCGGCGGCTGAACCGGCACAGCAAAAGCAGGTGACGAACGATCGCAACCTCGGTGGCGCGTTCGCGTGGCTCACCAACAAGCGCTTCATCGTGCAGGACAACGAACTACACCTCGCCACGATGGATGCCGCGGACGGTGGCAATCGCGATACCGTTGCCGGCGACCTTCCGAGCGGGAATCCAGTGCGCTGCGGCGAGAATGGGTTCGTGGTGGAGCGGCTCGAGGGCACGAACGTCGTCAACCTCTGGTATTTCAATGTTGCCGACGGGACGACGCGCCAACTCACGCACGGGAATCTCAACACCGCGCCGGCGTGTACGGCTGACGGCAAGTCGTTGTACTACATGTCGCAAGACGTTTCGCCGGCGCGCATGATGCGCGTTCCGCTCGCCGGTGGTGACGCGGTCGCGTTCGGGCCGGCCGCCGCGTTCCAACCCACGCCGTCCCCCGACGGTGCGAGCCTTCTTTTCCTCATGAACGAGGGCAAAGGTGCGGCGCGGAAACAGAATTTCGCGGTGCTGCGCCTGGCGGATGGGCAGATCCAGCAACGTTGGCAGGTGCCGGTCGGCGCGGTCGCGGATGTTTCGAGCCTGGCTTGGACTCCGGACGGCAAGGGATTTATCTATTCCGTGTTGCGCGGCCAGAACAGCAACCTATGGCTGCAGCCGCTGGATGGCGGCGCGGCGCGGCAGATAACCACGCTCAACGATCCCAACGATTACATACTCGCGTTCGCCTATTCGCCGGATGGCAAGCAGCTCGGCGTCCTGCACGGCACCGAGAACCTCGACGTCGTACTGTTTAGTGGCTTCAGGAAGTAGGAGGGAAGAATGTCGCGCATCGTGCTCGGCCTGATCTGTGGCTTTGCCTTCGGCGTGATCGACGTCCTGCTGATGCTGCCCATGTCGTTCCCCGACAAACGCACCGCACTCGCCGGCGCTTTCTGCGACCGCTTCGCCATCGGCTTCCTCGCGTGCGTGGTCGTCCTCCCCTGGCCAGGATGGGCCGCCGGACTCCTCGTCGGCATCCTGATTAGTCTTCCCAGCGCGATCCTCACCAAGGCGTACCTGCCCATCATCGCGCTGGGCGCGCTGGGCGGAACGGTCGCGGGACTTATCAGGATGAAGTTCGGCACGTAGGGCCGTTTCAATCCCCTTCATTGCCGCTCGTCCCTCGCGACTGCTAAACTCAAACGTTTGCACGCGGTCGCTCATTCGTTCCTGACCGCTTCTCGTCTGTAAGGACTCATGCTCGAACCAAAAGACATCGCAATCGTTTCGGGCGCGCGCACGCCCATGGGGCGCTACGGAGGCAAGCTGCGCGATTTCACCGCCAACGAACTGGGCGCTGTCGCTGCCGCGGAAGCCATTCGCCGCGCTGGTGTGGATGCGAAGGAGTTCGACCACGCCGTCTTTGGCAACGCACAGCAGACCTCGGGAGACTCCATCTACGGCGCGCGCCACGTCGCGCTCAAGGCCGGCCTTCCCATCGCGACGCCTGCGCTCACCGTGAATCGGTTGTGCGGCTCCGGCATGCAGTCGATCGTCAGTGGCGCGCAGATGATCCAGCTGGGCGAAGCGAAGACCGTGCTCGCCGGTGGCATGGAAGCGATGTCGCAGGCGCCGCACGTCATCCGCGGCGCGCGTTGGGGCTTTGGTCTCGGCGAGGGCAAGATGGAAGACTCGCTCATGGTCGCGCTGCTCGATACCTACTGCGGCCTCTACATGGCGCAGACCGCGGAAGAGTATGGCAACCAGCAGGGCATCACGCGCGAGCAGATGGACGAATTCTCGCTGCGCTCGCAGCGTCTCGCCGCCGACGCGCAAAAGGCCTGCCGGCTCAAAGAAGAGATCACGCCCGTCCCGCTGCGCAATCGCAAGGGCGAGCCGAGTGGCGAGATGTTCGAGGCGGACGATCACCTGCGTCCCGAGACCACGATGGAAGGCCTGGCGAAACTACGTGCCGCGTTTGGCCAAAACATCACCGCCGGCAACGCTAGCGGGATCGTGGATGGCGCCGCGGCCGTCGTCCTGATGCCGCTGGCCGACGCGGAAAAGCGCGGGCTGAAGCCGATGGGCCGCATCGTTTCCTGGGGCATCGCCGGCGTCGATCCAAAGATCATGGGCTCGGGGCCGGTCCCGGCAACGCGCGCTGCGCTGAAGAAGGCCGGGCTGAAGCTCGAGGACATCGACTTGATCGAAGTGAACGAGGCCTTCGCGGCGCAGTATCTCGCCGTCGAAAAAGAGTTGGGACTCGATCGCGAGCGCGTCAACGTGAATGGCGGCGCCATCGCGCTCGGCCATCCGCTGGGCGCCACGGGGACGCGCCTCGTCATCACGCTGTTGCACGAGCTGCGCCGCCGCAAAGGCAAGTACGGGTTAGCGACGGCGTGTATCGGCGGAGGACAGGGAATCGCCGTGATCGTGGAGAATCTGCAACGCTAGTTCGGGCTCCCTCGCCCGCCGCGACGGGCTCGGGATGTAAGGAAAACTGGAGAAACCATGGCCATCAAAAAAGTAGGCGTCCTCGGTTGCGGTCTGATGGGCTCAGGCATCGCCCAAGTCGCTGCCACTGCCGGCTTCAGCGTCGTGGTGCTCGAGACCGAGCAACAGTTCCTCGATAAAGGTTTCGCCGGCATCGACAAGTCGCTGGCCAAGTTTGCCGAGAAGCCGGAGAAATCCGCTATCACTCCGGAAAAAGCGAAAGAAGCCCGCGCCCGCCTCAAGGGGACGCTGAAGAAGGAAGACCTCGCCGACTGCGACATCATCATCGAGGCCATCATCGAGAACCTCGAGGTCAAGAAGCAGACCTTCGGTGAGATCGACTTTATCGCGAAGCGGGAAGCCATCTTCGCCTCCAACACTTCTTCCATCTGCATCACCGAGCTGGCGGCTGCGACCGGCCGTCCCGACCGTTTCATCGGACTGCACTTCTTCAACCCGGTGCCGCTGATGAAACTCGTCGAAGTGGTCCGCACCATCGCTACCGATCCCGCCGTCTTCGCTGCCGCTTACGAATTCGGCAAGCAACTGGGCAAAGTGCCGGTGCGCACTTCGGATACGACCGGGTTCATCGTCAATCGGCTGCTGGTGCCTTACATGCTCGACGCCATCCGCGCGTATGAAGAAGGTGTGGGCTCGATCGAAGACATCGATCTGGCGATGAAGCTGGGCTGCGGATACCCGATGGGACCGTTCACGCTGCTCGACTTCGTCGGCCTCGACACCACGTACTACATCACGCAGGTGATGTTCGACGAGTTCAAGGAGCCGCGCTTCGCGTCACCGTCGCTGCTGCGCCGCCTCGTCCTCGCCGGCTGGTATGGCAAGAAGACAGGCAAGGGTTTCTACGACTGGTCGGACCCTGCGAAGCCCGTCGCGCAGGACGCCGCGCTGCGCGGGATCATCTCCGAGGGTTCAAAATGAAATTTCAGACACTGCTTTTCGAGATCAAGAACGCCATCGCTTACGTCACCATCAATCGTCCCGACAAGCTCAACGCGCTCAACTCCCAGGTGATGGACGACCTCAACTCCGCCTTCACGGCGATCCGGGACACAGCCGAAGTCCGCGCCGCCATCCTCACCGGGTCGGGCGAGAAGGCCTTCGTCGCCGGCGCCGATATCGGCGAGCTCAACCAGCACGATCCGGTCTCGGCGAAGGTCGCCACCCACAAAGGCCAGGCCGTGCTCAACCTGATCGAGAACCTCGGGAAGCCGGTCATCGCGTGCATCAATGGATTCGCCCTCGGCGGCGGATGCGAGCTCGCTATGGCGTGCACCATCCGTCTCGCAAGCGAGAACGCAAAACTCGGCCAGCCCGAAGTAAAACTCGGCATCATGGCAGGATATGGAGGCTCGCAGCGCCTGCCCCGCCTGGTCGGCACCGGGATCGCCATGCAACTCCTGCTCACCGGCGAGATGATCACCGCGCAGGAAGCGCATCGCATCGGACTGGTCAACGAAGTCGTAGCGCAAGCCGAGCTCATCGCGCGCGCCGAAGCCATCGCGCAGAAGATTATCGCCAACGCGCCGCTGGCGGTGCAGTACACCATGGAAGCGGTGAACCACGGCATGGACATGCCGCTCGCCGAAGGCCTCTTCCTCGAAGCCGCACTCTTCGCCGTGGTCGCCGCGACTGAAGATAAGAAAGAGGGGACGTCGGCCTTCCTCGAAAAGCGCGCTGCGGCGTTCAAGGGGAAGTAGTTTCACCACGGAGACACGGAGAACACGGAGGAAACAGGTTCCCGTTCTTCTCCGTGCCCTCCGTGTCTCCGTGGTAAAAGAGAAACATTACCTGTGACAAAGAAGTACAAACCCGAGGCACCGCCGAAGCCGAAGCACGCCGCGGTCGGGGGAAAGCTGCGCGCGGAAGGCTTCCGCTTTGGCATCGTGGTGGCACGCTTCAACGAGTTCATCACCGAGCGCCTGCTCAGCTCCGCGCTCGATGCGCTGCACCAAGCGGGCGCGCACGACGACCACATCGAGCTGGTTCGCGTCCCGGGGTCATTCGAGGTCCCAGTCGCGGCGCGCCAACTGGCCGAGACGCATCGCTACGATGCCATCCTCTGCCTCGGCTGCATCATCCGCGGCGACACCACGCACTACGAGCACATCGCGACCGAGGTCACGCGCGGCATCGGACAATCCGCGCAAGAGACCGGCGTGCCGCACGCGTATGGCGTGCTGACCTGCGAGTCGCTCGAGCAGGCCATCGACCGCGCCGGCCTGAAGGGTGGTAATAAAGGATACGAAGCCGCACTCACCGCCGTGGAGATGGCGTCATTGCGCAAGGCGATCCACGCGAAGAGTGGAGCGCATAAGCGGACGGACCTCAGTGTTGACGCCGAAGGCGCGCGCGACCGCCGCGAACGGCTGCGCATTAGCGACCTGCACCGCACCGTGGAGCGCGTGCTCGATCAGCACGGGCATCCCAAACGGCAGAAGTGATACTGACCGAGGTCTAGGCACCGCATGGGCACACGCCGCAAATCCCGCGAATTCGCGCTGCAAATGCTGTTCCAGCTCGATATGGGCAAGCAGACCTCGGAGCACGTCCGCAAGACCTTCTGGGGCGAGCGCAAGGACGTGGAGGAAGAGGTCCGCGGGTTCGCCGACGACCTCTTCCGCATCGCGCACGACCGCGCCCCCGAGATCGACGAACACATCCAGAAGCATGCCGAGCACTGGCGCGTAGACCGCATGGCCGCGGTCGACCGCAACGTGCTGCGCGCGGCCGTCGCCGAGTTCCTCGGCTATCCGCAGACGCCCAAGCCGGTCGTGATCAACGAGTACCTCGAGGTCGCGCGCAAGTTCTCTTCTCCGGAAGCGGTGCACTTCATCAACGGGGTGCTCGATTCCATCGCCAAAGAGATCCAGCCCGCGCGCTGAGCGTCAAAAGAGACGG
>JALYLW010000132.1 GCA_030774055.1 Acidobacteriota bacterium | reverse complement strand
GTTAGGGACAGCCTAGGACGACGCCGGGACCTTTCTAAAAAAATCTGGATTTTGTTCTGAATCTAGAACAAGCCGCAAAGCGCCGGGGATACACCCCCAAAACAGGCCATTTTGGCGCGGATGAGGGCTGGGGACGCGTGTTAAAATCTAGCCATCGTCGTTAAAACCACCGTCTTGAATCGCACCGTTTGTAGGATCCGCGTCTGCCACGGTTGCAAGAAAGCCCAGAGAGAAGCCTCTTGATCGAACTCGCACCCTCGATCCTATCGGCGGACTTTGCCCATTTGGCCGACGACGTTCGCGCCGCCACAGAGGGCGGGGCGACCCTGCTGCACATCGACGTGATGGACGGACACTTCGTGCCCAACATCACCATGGGGCCGCCGGTGGT
Source organism: Acidobacteriota bacterium (assembly GCA_030774055.1). NCBI lineage: Bacteria > Pseudomonadati > Acidobacteriota > Acidobacteriota bacterium. Next base: position 9,897 of record JALYLW010000132.1, on the reverse strand, counting down.
GGCGTCGCTGCGCAAGGTGACCGAGCTGCCGCTCGACGTGCACCTGATGATCGAGAACCCCGACCAGTACGTGGGGGCATTCATCGAGGCGGGGGCGGACTGGGTGTCGGTACACCAAGAAGCTAGTGTCCATTTGTACCGGACGATCGCTCTAATAAGGTCGAAGGGGGCGCAGGCGGGCGTGGTGCTGAACCCGGCAACGCCGGTGGAGACGCTCACCGAGGTGCTCGACCAGGTGGACTACGTGCTGATCATGTCGGTGAACCCGGGATTCGGGGGACAGAAGTTCATCCCCGGAGCGCTGGCGAAGATCAAGAAGCTGGTGGCGTTGCGTGCCGCCCGCGGCTTGAACTTCCGCATCGAGGTGGACGGCGGCGTGACGCTCGAGACCATCGGCGAGGTGGTGCGGGCGGGCGCGGAAGTGCTGGTCGCCGGCAATGCCGTGTTCGGCAAGGGCGACGCGAAGAAGAACGTGGAAAAACTGCTGGCGGCGGCGAAAGACGCAACGCTGCAAAGAGTCTAACGAGCATCGTTCTATTTCCCAGAGGTTCCTAATGTCCCGGAAAGTCTTTACTACCGTCCTCTTGATCGCGGTCGCCATGGTGGCGACGGGTTGCCGTCACAACAACGTGAAGAACCCGATCGCCAACATCAACTCCAAGCAGCCGGACAAAGTGTTGTTCGACCGCGCGATGGACGCGATGAAGCACGGCAAGTACGACGTTGCCCGGCTGTCGTTGCAAACGCTGATCAACACCTATCCGGATTCGGAGTACATCGCGCGCGCCAAGTTATCGGTGGCCGACTCCTGGTACGCGGAGGGTGGCTCGACCGGGCTGGCGCAGGCGGAGATCGAGTACAAGGACTTCCAGACCTTCTTCCCCAACATGCCGGAAGCAGCGGAAGCGCAGCTCAAGGTGGCGAACATCCACTACCGGCAGATGGAGAAGCCGGACCGTGACTACACCCACGCCAAGCGCGCGGAAGAAGAATACAAAGAGCTGATCAAGCAGTATCCAGATTCCAAGCTGGTCAAGGATGCGAAAGAGCATCTGTTGGAAGTGCAGGAAGTGCTGGCGGAGCGCGAGTTCCGCATCGGGCGTTTCTATTTCCTGCGCGAGTCCTACCCCGCCGCCATCGCGCGGTTGAAGAGCGTGACGGAGAGCTATCCGCTATACAGCGGAGCGGATGAGTCGCTCTACCTGCTGGGGGAATCCTACGAAAAGCTGTCCGAGGGGGTGCGTGCGAACGCGCGCCTGCCCGAGGCGATGCGCGGCAAGCTCATCAACGAGTACACCAAGCACGCCGTGGAAGCGTATGGGAGGATCCTTACGCGTTATCCCGCCACCGATCGCGTGAACGATGCAACGGAGCGGTTGCAGGCGTTGAAGCAGCCCGTACCCACGCCCACGGCGGCAGCCATCAAGCAAAGCAAGGCCGAGGAAGCCAGCCGCAGCGAACAGAGCAAGGTCGACAGGGTGATGGGATTGCTGCGCCAGCGTCCTGACACCACGCACGCTGCCACGGTGGGCGAGCCGCAGCTCGAAGAACCGAAACAAGTGAGCGCCACCGAACTGGCACGACAGACGCAGAACGCGTTGGGCCAGCAGGCAGGGACAAGCCAGCTCAGCGTGGAAGGCACTGCGGGCACAGGCAAGCCGCCGGAGAGCGAGGCGCCTCCAAGCTCGGAAGGGCAGCCACAATTGAACATCGCTACGCCGGCCAACGCCACCCCGCAGCTGGAAAACCAGACGCGCGAGACCACGGCTCCGCTTCCCGCGCAGACCAACGAAGCTGCCGCCGAGCAGACGCATCAGGACCAGGCGCAGGTGGCGGGACAGACGGCGAGCGGGACCGACAAGAAGACCGAGTCGACCAGCAAGAAGAAAAAGAAGAAGGGGCTGCGGAAGCTGATTCCGTTTTAAGGGACGCGGTCACCTTCCTTTTCGGCCGCTTCCCTTTTGGGGTCGCTTCGCAAAGGCCGCTCGACCTGATTGCGGCGCGGGATCCGTGATGCCTTGGGGCAGCCGGGGCCTCCTTTGGTCGCTTTCGCGAGCGGATGTTCGACCCACTAGGGGCGCGGAATCCCCGGTGCCTTTCGGCCGGCCACTCTCCGCTTAAGCGGAATACCTCAGGCGATGATCAGGTGCTTCCGCGCATTGACTTACAAAGTGATTAACAGTACTTTTGTGCAGCATTTCCGCCCCCGAAGGACCCTTTTGTGCCACTGAAGATCCTGTTAGCCGACGATAGTATGACCGCCCAGAAGATGGGCCAGAAAATCCTTGTCGACGCCGGACACACGGTGATCGCGGTGTCGAACGGCGCCGCCGCGGTGAAGAAGATCGCCTCCGAAAAGCCGGACATGGCGGTGCTCGACATCTACATGCCGGGCTACACCGGTCTGGAAGTATGCGAGCGCGTGCGCGCGGCGCAAGAGACGTCGAAGATGCCCGTGGTGCTCACCGTGGGCAAGATGGAGATGGGGACGTTCAAGCCCGAGGACGCCACGCGGGTGAAGGCCGATGGCGTGATCATCAAGCCGTTCGAGGCTTCCGATCTGCTCGCCGCCATCAAGAAGATCGAGGAAAAACTTGCGGCGGCGCCGGCGGCAGAGGCGGCGATCGCAGCGGCCGAATATGAGCGCACACAGAAGATCAACGTGGCGGAGAGCCTGAAGCAAGATTCCAGCTACCAGGAATGGCAGGTCACGGCCGACGAGCACAAGGACGAAGAAGCCGCGGAAGAAGCGCGGTCGAAGCACACCACCGATGTCCCCGAAGGCGTGGCCGACGATGCTGCCATGGCCGGCATGTTGGGCGATGAGCCGGTCGAGGCAAAGGCTGCCGCGCTCGAAACGCCGCCGATGCCGGAGACGCCGGCCGCTTACGCCAGCGCCCCCAGCGTGAGCGTGGAGCCGGTCGAGACGCCGATGGTGGGCGCGGCGAAGCACGATGTGGATGCCTCGCACGCTCCCGATCCGCACTTTGAGCCGACGGTGAGCCAGGAACACATCGAGGTGGCGCATACCGGGCAGGATCCTGCGCTCGTCACCGACGCCAGCGAGATGGCCACCGCCTTCGTGACCAAGTTCGGGGTGGATAATCCTGAACCCGTCGTGGTGGGTGTGGCGGCGGATTCGGGCATCGACGGTCTGTACACCGAGAGCGCGCCGGCCGAGGGCTCCGAAGCTGCGGACGCGGAGACTGCAGCAGAGTTGCCCACGCAAGACGTCTCTGCCCCGGTCGCGCGCATGCGCGAGCTGGAGCAAGAAGCCGCGTCGGTGGAGATAGTGGAAGAAGAAGGGCCGGCACTTGCCGGCACACCTCCCGCCGACGATTTCGAGAAGCGCGTTGCCGCGGCGATGAACACTTACGAAGCGCCGGCTGCTGCCGCGCCCGCACCAGAACCTACGCCCGAGCCGCAACCGCCGATGGCGGCGGCGGTTGCCAGCGCTGAAGCACTGCCGGCGCCTGCTGCTGCGGCGGCAACGGCCTGGGTGGCGCAGGAAGCTTCGGTGGAACATCACGAAGCCAACGTCTCGCTCGATCAGGAGATGTTGAAAGCGTTCTCGGCTTCGGTGCCGCATGATCCCGAGCCGCCGGCGCCCGCGCCGGAAGCTGAGCCGGAGCCGCAGGCGTCCGCTGCCGTGGCCGCCGCGCCCGCTGCTTCTGCCCTGGCAACGAACGCTCCCGACATGGAATTGGCCACCGCGATGGCAGCCGCGGTCTCGCCAGACTCTCCACCCATGGCCGCCGCGGTTGCTGCGGCCACGGCTGCCGTGGGAAATCAGAGCGGGGTGGACCCGGCAAAACTTGCCGACGCCATCCATCGCGCGCTCGACCGAATGAAGCCGGAGCTGATCGCCAACATCGCGAAAGAGCTAGAACAGAAGTAGGTTTCCGAATCTGTGCGAGAGGCGCCTGCGGGCGGCTTTCGTTATTGCCAGTGTCGCCGAGGTGAGGTTGAGCCTCGCGGGCCTATGTGTAATCCCCCGATTCGACCCAGGGAAACTGGCCCAAGGTTCAGAAGTGAATGCCGAGATTTGAGGAGGTCTTCGTGAGAAAGGGCGGCCTCGGAGCAAGTGTTTTCGTTCTGCTTGTCATTGGATTTGTCGGGCTCTACCACGTGACCCACCAGCCACGCTTGGAAGGTATCCGCGACGTGGATGTCTTGCAGATGGTCGCATCGGGAATGTGCTTTGGCGTCGCGCTCTCGGCTGTGATCGCATTCTTTCGCGCGGCTTGAGACAGTCAGCGCGGAATGCAGCAGTTGGGATTCAGTAGTTTGGGACTAAGTAGTGAAGACAGGCCGCCCGCGGGCGGCCTTTTCGCTTTCGTGGGCGATGTCGATGTCGCGATCGAGCCGCGTGTCACCACGCGCTCTGTAGACCTCTCCCATGCTGCCGGCGCCGATCGCGGACACGACTTCATAAGGGCGAAGCTGGGTGCCGGGGGTTAGGGGCATGGGTGGGGAGGCCCTACCTGTGACGGTTGAGGGCGTAAACATTTGTAGACAAAGGCAGAAGAGGAAAACATCGCAAGCTATGCATGGAATATTCTAGATTTCGAGAGGGTCGAGGAGAGGCTGAGATCATGCAAACGGAAGAACTGCGAGGCCTGCTATTCCAAGCACTCCGTGCTGTTGGTTGGAATCAATGGGGGGATCTGACTTCTTCAGTTGGAACTCTTAAGGCTAGGAGCCAGGGGGTTAATCCGATTCCCGGATACCAGGGAGGCAGGCAGCACTTGACCGACGCGGAGACGACTCTGCTTCTGGAGATTGTGTGGAGCCTCATCGTCCAGGGCATCCTAATCCCCGGATTGAACGACAGCAATCAGGGCTGGCCCTTCCTGCGTGTAACAGAGTACGGACGGAGATGCCTTCAGGAAGACCGAATTCTGCCTCACGATCCAGATGGATTTCTAGCAGACTTCCGCAGCGAAGTCCCGCAAGCCGATACGACAATCATTGAATACTTGACGGAATCCTTGCAATGCTACGTGCATGGTCTCCACAGGGCAGCTGCTGTAATGCTAGGCGGTGCCAGCGAGCAGGCCGTCTTGCTCTTGATTGAGTCGTACGGCAATTCGATAACTGACACCCAGCTGAAACAGTCCTTCAAGAGGAACGTGGAGAAGGCTACTTCAATCTTCCGCAAGTATGAAGTTTTCGAGAAACACTTTGTAAATCACAAAGCACGAGTGCCCAAAGAGCTGACCGAGAATTTGGATTCGCTCTTGCGCGGTGTATTCGACCTAATACGAAACAGTCGAAACGACGCAGGGCACCCAGCTGCCGGTGGCTTGGTCAGTCGCGACATCGTGTACTCTCATCTTCGCCTTTTCACTCCATACTGCAAGCGGACTAGTGAGTTGGCGGCCTGGTTCGCAGCCAACAGTATTTGAGGCCTAACGCGCGTCCCGTTTGACCCCCTTTTCCGGCGGCCTGTAGTATCGAAGGTTATCCGTCGTTCATCCCTCAAACCAGCGACGGCCGGAAGCGAATGCCTCACGAACTCCCGAAAGCATATGAGCCGGGCGCCATCGAACAGCGCTGGGCGGATTATTGGGTAGCGGAGAAGCTCTTCTCCACCCGGACGCCCGCCGCCACAGGTGTGCACGGCGGCGACGCGCCACGTCCAGTTTTCACGCTGCTGTTGCCGCCGCCGAACGTGACCGGCAAGCTGCACATGGGCCACATGCTGAACCACACGGAGATGGACATCATCGTCCGCTGGCACCGCATGCGCGGCTTCATCACGCTGTGGCTTCCCGGGACCGACCACGCCGGCATCGCCACGCAGATGATGGTGGAGCGCCAGCTTGCCGCCGAGGGCATCAAGCGCCGCGACATGGGGCGCGACGCGTTCATCGAGCGCGTGTGGCAGTGGAAGCAGCTTTATGGCGGGGCCATCCAGCAGCAGATGCGGCGGCTCGGCGATTCGGTCGATTGGGAGCGCGAGTACTTCACCATGGACGAGCGGCTCTCGAAGGCCGTGATCGAGGCGTTCGTCCGGCTGCACGAAGATGGGCTGATCTACCGCGGGAAGTACATCGTGAACTGGTGTCCGCGATGCTTGACGGCGATCAGCGACCTCGAAGTCGTCCACGAAGAGACGCTGGGGAAACTCTACGAGATCAAGTACCCGCTTGTTGAAGCGAAGCCCGGTGAAAAAGGTTTCATCGCCGTCGCGACCACGCGTCCGGAGACGATGCTGGGCGACACGGCCGTGGCGGTGAATCCGACGGACGAGCGCTACACGCATCTTCACGGCAAGCGCGCGCTGGTCCCACTGGTGAACCGCGAAGTCCCCATCATCACCGACGACTGGGCGAATCCGGAGTTTGGAACCGGCGCCGTAAAAGTCACGCCCGCGCACGATCCCAACGACTTCCAGATCGGACTGCGACACCTGCTGCCGCAGCTCGATGTGATGGATGAAGCCGGACGCATCAACGAGAACGGCGGCGCGTATGCCGGACACGACCGCTTCGAGGCGCGCGACAAGATCGTGGAAGACCTGCGCGCGCAAGGCCTGCTCGCCGCGGTGAAAGACCACGCGCTCTCCATCGGCAAATGCGACCGTTGCAAGACCATCGTCGAGCCGCGGCTCTCCACCCAGTGGTTCATCAGAGTCGCGCCGATGGCGGAGAAGGCCATCGAGGTGGTGATGCGCAACGAGATCACGTTCGTCCCGGAGCAATACTCGAAGACGTATTTCGAGTGGATGCGCAACATCCACGATTGGTGCATCTCGCGGCAACTGTGGTGGGGACATCGCATCCCGGCATGGCACTGCAAGGACTGCAAGCACATCGAAGTCGCGCGCACGCAGCCGGAAAAATGTTCAAAATGTAACAGCTGGAAATTAGAACAAGACACCGGCGTGCTCGACACCTGGTTCTCCTCCGGCCTGCTGCCCTTCACCACGCTGGGCTGGCCGGAGAAGACGCGCGACCTGGACGTGTTTTATCCCACGTCGCTGCTCATCACCGGCTTCGACATCCTGTTCTTCTGGGTCGCGCGCATGATCATGCTGGGCTGCTACTTCATGAAGGACCACGCGGCGGGCAGCGTGCCGTTCCGCGCGGTGTACATCCACGCGCTGGTGCGCGATGCCGAGCGGCAGAAGATGTCGAAGACCAAAGGCAACGTGCTCGATCCCATCGAAGTGATCGAGAAATATGGCACCGACGCGGTGCGCTTCACCTTGGCTGCGATGGCTGCGCCCGGCACCGACATCGCGTTCAACGAATCACGCACCGAAGGTTATCGCGCCTTCGCCAACAAGATATGGAACGCGGCGCGCTTCATGTTCATGAACGTGGACCGCGCCGCCGAGGCCGGAGTGTGGTCGCTGAAAGAGTTTCAGACGCGCGGCATCGCCGCGGAATTCACTGGCGACGCTGCGGGACATCAGACTGAAGAACAGGCCCAGCCGCGCTCGCTCGCCGACCGCTGGATCGTCTCGCGCTTCAATCAGGCGGCGCAGCAAGCCAACGACGCGCTCGCGCACTATCGCTTCCACGAGGCTGCCGCCGTGGTCTACGAATTCTTCTGGGGCGAGTTCTGCGACTGGTACCTCGAGCTGGTGAAGCTGAGCCTGGGCGACGACGCGCCGGCAGCGACGCGGCGTCTCGCGTTGGCAAACTTCGTGGGGCTGTTCGAGGGCGCGCTGCGGCTGCTCTCACCCTTCATGCCGTTCATCACGGAAGAGATCTGGCAGGCGCTTTACGACGGCCATCCGCCGTTGAAGTCGGTGGCCCTGGCGGCGTATCCGCAGGCCGCGGCCGCGCACATCGACTTGCAAGCCGAAGCGGAGTTCGCGGTGCTGCGCGATCTGATCGCGAGCATCCGCAACATCCGCGCGGAGATGAAGATTGAGCCCAAGCAGAAGGCGCCGGTCGAGATCTTTGCCGAAACCGCCACGCGCAGGCTGGTGGAAGAGAATCGCGCGGCCATCGAGAAGCTCGCCGGCGTGGACGCGATCACGTTCGTGAAAAACTCTTTGGCCAACGCCGCGGGTGCGCGCTCGAGCACGCGCTTCGATGTCCGCGTGATCTATGAGAAGCAGATCGATGTGGCCTCCGAGCGCGAGCGGCTGACGCGAGAGTTGAAGAAGCTGGAGGCGGAACTGGCCAATGCGCATCGCCAGTTGGGAAATGAGCAATTCCTCGCCAAGGCTCCGGCGAACGTGGTCGCGGGCATCCGGCGCCGCCAGGCGGAGCTGGATGTGCTGATCGAGAAAGCGCGCGGAGCGCTGGGCGCGTTACAGTAGTCGCAGGACTTATGGACTGGTCGAGCCGAAGGATAACCGCGATCCTCGAGAACGCGTTGCGCGAAGACAGCGCGACGCGCGATGCGACCACGTACGCCGTCATCGATCCCACGCAGCGTGCGAGCGGGACGATCCTCGCAAAAGAAGATTGCGTGCTCGCCGGCCTGGGCGTGGTCGGGCGCATCCTGGAAGTGTTTGGCCAGCTGGATGGGACGGTGGTGGCGCATCCTGAGGTCACCACGCACGGCGAGATCTTCGATGGCGTGCGTTTGCACAAAGGCCAGCAGATCGCGGTGATCCGCCACAACGCGCGCGTGATCCTGAGCTGTGAGCGCGTGATCCTGAACGCGCTGCAGCGCATGAGTGGCATCGCCACCCTTACCCGCAAATTCGTGGACACCGTTACCGGGACCAAGGCGCGCATCCTCGATACGCGCAAGACCGTGCTCGGCATGCGCGTGCTGGATAAGTACGCCGTGCGTTGCGGTGGCGGGATGAATCACCGCCTTGATCTTTCCGACGGCGTGCTCATCAAGAACAATCATATCGCGCTCGCCGGCGGCATCGCGCCGGCCCTGGAGCGCGCGTTGCGCAACCGCCGGGGCTCTTCGCCCATCGAGATCGAGGTACGCTCGCTCGATGAAGTGGAGACAGCGCTCGAGCACGGCGCCGAGGCCATCCTGCTCGACAACATGGAAGTGAAAGAAGTGCGCCGCGCGGTGCAACGGTGCGAGAAACATTCACGCCGCATCCCCATCGAGTGCTCCGGCGGCATCAAACTGGAGAACGTCCGCGCGTACGCCGAGACGGGCGTGGATTACATCTCGGTCGGCGCGCTCACGCACTCGTCGCGGGCGGTGGATCTAAGCCTGCGCGTGCTGCCGGCATAGGTTTGTGTGCAGTCTCTGAATCTGTTTTACGGCCGCGTTCGTCTATTCCCCAGCAAACCAGGAGCAAACATGAAGATCCGCAAGTCACTTCTCTTTATCGCGTTCGTCAGCCTCGCGCTCGGCAGCTCCAGCACCATCAGTACCATCGCCCTGGCCGAGGATTACAAGATCGATAAAGCGCACTCCCAGGCCGGCTTCGCGGTGAAGCACCTGATGATCTCGAACGTGAATGGGCGCTTCACCGATTTCGACGGCCTTATCACGTACGATCCCAAGGACATCACCAAGTCCGCCGTGAAGGTCACGATCAAGACGGCGAGCATCACCACCGACAACGCCCAGCGCGACAACGACCTGCATAGCTCCGAGTTCCTCGACGTCGCGAAATTCCCCGAGATGACGTTTCAGAGCGCCAAGGTGGAGAAACGCGGCGACCAGTACGTGCTCATCGGCGACCTCACGCTCAAGGGCGTGACCAAGCGAGTGGAGATCCCCTTCACCTTCAGCGGGCCGATCACCGACCCGTGGGGAAACACGCGCATCGCCGCAGAAGGTTCCACGACCATCAACCGGCGCGATTTTGGCGTGACCTACAACCGCGCCATGCAGGATGGGAGAGCTGTCGTCGGCGACCAGGTAAAGATCAGCCTGAACGTGGAAGGCGTGAAGCCGAAGGCGAAGTAGGCGCTGGCGACGGCGGCATTGGGAAAGCGAAAGGCTCTCGCC
>JALYLW010000131.1 GCA_030774055.1 Acidobacteriota bacterium | reverse complement strand
GCGCACGCCTTCGGGCGCGGCATGGGACGCTACTCCGCCCGCTTCTTCCGTCTCACCGCCATCGCGTCCTTCCTCTACTTCATCGTCTTCTGGATCTTCAACCACATGGTCGCGCACTTTGTGGAGGTGGCCTTCGAGGACGGCGTGCGCGAGGTCTGGCCGTTCTACTTGAACTGGGTGCGCTGGGCGCTCTTCTTCCTGTGCGTGATGGCGGTCAACGCGCTGGTGGACTATGCCAAGGCCGACCTTGTCGCAGACGATCACAGCTCCGTGCTCGCCGCGCTCGGGCACGCCGCCGGCTTCATGTGGCGCAACCTCGGCCGCGTCATCGGCGTGTACCTCGCGCTGGCGCTGCTCGCGGGCCTCGCCATCTTCGCCTACGCCGCCTTCGCGCGCTTCTTCCCGCAGCATTCGCCGCTCACCATCTTCATCTGGTTCCTGGTGGCGCAAGCGTGGTTGTGGGTGCGCTGGCTGCTGCGGCTGGCACAGTGGGGCGCCGCCACCGCGCTCTACGGACGCATCCCTGGGCCTACGCCTAAGTCTGCGCCGGCGACCGATGCCGTGGCGGCGCCTTCCTAAGAGACCTTCCTAAAAAGAAAAGCGCGGCTTGGGGAGGGAGTGTCGATCACCAATCAGGTCGATCGGAGATCGCGATCGCCTCGGGCTGGAGACGCGCTTCGCCGTTGCCGGCCAGCAGGAACGCATTCATCTCGCTCGCCTTGCCCTGCGCTACGCTCACGATCACATAGACGCACTCGGGCCAATACGCCTGCGCGGTGTCCGTGGCCGAGGGTGCGGCGTCGTGGTCGGGATGCGAGTGATAGAAGCCGGCGATGACCAATCCGCGCTCGCGCGCCGCGCGCTGTGCCGCGATCAACTCGTGCGGCGCGATGGCGTAGCGGTTGTGGCTCGCTGGCCGGGCTACTGCGTTCGCGCACGGTAGAACCTCGGCGACGGTCCGCGCGCCGTCTCGGTCACCATTTCGCACGCCATTTTCGTTTTCCATCCGTCCCAGCAGCACGCCACAGCATTCTTCGGGATAGTCACGCTCGGCGTGGCGGCGGATCGCGTCGGCAAGTGCGCGCGGCAGCTTCAGCATGGTTCTTCACTCTCACTCTGCGTGCCCAAGTATTCCATGTTCGTTACCCCGTCCCCTATCGGTCAACAGCGCGGATTTGCCGTTGTGGTGCGGTCTGTGCCATGCTCAAAGTCCTTGTTGGGTCCGCGCGGCGGCGAAATCCACCGGCGCCGGCAACAACGAGGCGGCGCGTTAGGGCTATCGTATTTCGAGCGCCGCAGGTACGACTATGGCAAACACTGAACAACGACGCACGTACGAGGAAGCGGTCGCGTGGCTGCGCGATCACGGCTTCGACATCCTCGAAGCTCCCGCCACCTCGAACCGCGTCTTCGTGAAAAAGTACAACGTCTCCGCTGCAATCGAGCGTGAGGACGACGGGTTCGTCCGCGTCTTCGCCCGCCCCGGCTATCTCATCGGCGGTGAGATCGCGCGCCTGGTCGACAAGGGTTACCAGAAATTCCTCCAGACTACCAAGACGGAGATCCCTGCCACCGCCGACCACCTGAAGGCGCTGCACGATTTCTCCGAAGAGTTGAAGGAAGCCACCGGCGCCCCTTCGCTCTATAACGAGTCGCTCGGCACCGTGAGCGATCGCTATATGTACGACCGCGTAGAAGGTCGCGAGGCGCCCGCGGATCGCGCCAAACCGCGTCCGTGGCAGGTCAAGGACGCCGGCGAGACCAAGAAGCGGGCATAGTCTTTCTCGTCTTCCAGTAGTCGTCTTTCGATTTTCTCCGCTGTTATACTTCCCGCCCGATGACTGTTTCACCCACACCGCCGCAGCCCCCCCAGGCCGCCACGCTCGAACCATCGCTTTCCCCGCGCCCGGGCTGCAAGATTTCCTGGTTCGAGGTGGAAGACCCGAACTCATCACAGCTAGACGCGCTGGCGAAGCGCTTCAACCTGCATCCTTTGCAGATCGAGGATTGCCGGCATCGTCCGCAGCGGTCGAAGTACGAGGAGCACGAGCTCTATTTGTTTTCCGTCATCAAGCAGATCCATAACGACACCGAGCTGATCTTCAGTGACATAGACGTCTTCATCGGCAAAGACTTCCTCATCACCGTGACCCAGGGACACTCCACCCTCATGGATAGGGTCCATCGCCGCATCGAGGAGGACGGCACCGACCGCCTCGACAAGGCGCTCTACTTTCTGATCGACTCCCTGGTCGACGAGTACGCGCCCGTCATCGACCTGATCGCGGAAGAGACTTCGGACCTGGAAGACACCGTGCTGCTCGACCCCGGGCCTGACAAGTTACAGACCATCTTCCGGCTCAAGCGCAAGCTCATCGAGTTCCGGCGCATCGCCTCCAGCATGCGCGAGGTGGTGAACGCGTTCATGCGCAAAGAACGCGGGCTGGTCGGCGACGACCTCGACCCCTACTTCCGCGACGTGTACGACCACCTCGTCCGCACCATCGACCTGATCGAGACCTATCGCGACCTGCTCGCCGGCTCGCTCGACATCTATCTTTCCGCCGTCGCCAACCGCACCAACGAGGTCATGAAGGTGCTGACCATTTGGGGGACGGTGGCGCTGCCCCTGGTCATCATCACGGGTTTCTTCGGGATGAACCTGGCGCTGCCCTGGCAGCACACGCCGTACGGCGCCATCTATGCCACCGTGGTGATGATCGGGTCGGTGGTGGTCGTGCTCTCTTATTTCCGCGGCAAGCGTTGGTTCTAACGGCCGGAAGTCGCGCGCTTCTTGCTCTCGCCCCACGGCACGGAGAACACCGAGAGCGGCTCCGACTTGCCTTTCACCGAGAGCGGCGCCAGCGGCTCGATCTGGAATTCCGGACCGAGCGTTTGCGCCGTCGATTCCGAGATCAGCACTTGCCAGCCGGCGGCGTTGGCCATCAGTCGCGCGGCCACGTTCACCGTATCGCCCACCACGGTGTAGTCCAGGCGGCGCGGCGAGCCGATGTTTCCCGCCGTCACGATCCCGGTATTGATGCCGATGCCCACGCGCAGTTCCGGCCATTTGCGCACCGCCGAATCCACGTTGAGCTGCAGCACCAGCCGCTGGATCTCGATGCCCGCGCGCACCGCGTTCAGCGCGTCGTTCCCCTTCGTGATCGGCGCGCCGAATACGGCCATGGCGCCGTCGCCGAGATATTTGTCGAGCATGCCGCCGTTGTCGAAGATCACGTCGGTCAGGCGCGTGAAGTACTCGTTCAGGATCTCGACCACTTTTTCCGGCGGCAGCTTCTCCGAGATGCTGGTGAAGCCGCGGATGTCGGCGAACAGCACCGTCACCACCTGGTTGGCGCCACCCAGGCGCACGTTGTCGGGATCGGCGGCGATCATCTCTACCACGTCGGGTGAGAGGAAGCGTTCGAGCGCGGAGCGCTGCACCGCCTGCCGCGCCAGCAGCTCGTGCGTGATGGCGCTGTCGATGGCGGCCGCCGCCTGCGCCGCCACCAGCGCAAACACGTTCAACTCATCCTGCGTGAACGCCGCCGTCTGCTCCAGGTTGTCCACGTAGAAGATGCCGAGCAGCCGCTCCTTGCCCAGCAACGGCGCGCACATGGCCGACTGCAGGCCGGAGATCTTCATGCTCTCCGAACCGGTGAAGCGCTCGTCGGCGGAGGCGTCCGAGATCAGGATGGGCTGCTTCTCCGTCTTGATCAGATCGAGCACCGAGCGGCTCAATGAGATCTGCGGCTGTTGCGTCTTGGGCTGCTGGCGGTAACGGACCTCGGTCTGCCGCTGCACGTCGCCGTCCTCGTCGAACAGCATCATGAAGCCGCGCTCCACGCCCTCGATGCGAAAGGCGAGCTGCGCCACTTGTTTCGCGATGGCGTCGATGGAAAGCTTCGCGCTCAGCGACTTGCCCGCATCGTAGAGCACGGTGAGCAGGTACTTTTCCCGCTCCAGCTTTTTGACCTGCGCGATCAGGTCGTCCTTCGATCCGACGGGCGTCTCTGCGGACGCCGGACTTTGCAACGCCTCGGCGTTCAGCACCTCGTTCACGGTGGAAGGGACTTCGACCTTCTCTACCCGCAGCGCGCCTTCGGCAGTGCTCTCGTACTTCAGTCCGTAAGCGCCGATCTGCACATCCGCGCCATTCTCGAGCGGCGTCTCCGCGGTGATGCGCGCGCCGTTTACCAGCACGCCGTTGGTGGAGTCGCGGTCAGCGACGAGCACGCGGCCATCCGGCTCCAGCTTGATGACCGCATGGAAGCGCGAGACGCTGGCGTGGTTGAACACAAGATCGTTCGCGTTGCCGCGTCCGACGGTGATCACCGGTTTCGTGATCTCCAGGATGCCGCGCTTGCCATCTGGGGCCGAGATGATGAGGCGTGCCATCGGGCGGAGGCTATTGCTTCTCGAGCGGGACGTCGACTTCGACGGTCTTGCCTTTTTCGACGGTCACCTTCTTGGTGACTGACTTGTACCCGCCGAGCTTGAAGGTGATGTCGTAAGTGCCCGGGTCGAGGGGCAGCTTGAAGGGAGTGTGTCCCGGAGCGGTGAAGCCGTTCATCGACGCTTGCGCGCCCTTTGGCGTGGAGCGCAGGTTCGCCATCCCCTTACCTTCGGGCATGCCGCCGCCGAACAGCCGCTTGAACGGATTCTCCTCGTTCTTGCCCGACTGTAGCAGCGGCGCGAAGTTGAAGGTCTGGCCGGCGGCGAGCCGCGGCGTGGTCACCGCCGCATCTTTGAATCCCGCCTTGCGCAACGCGATCTTGTGCTCGCCCGCTTCCATGGGAAGCTGCGCGGGCGTGACCTTGCCACTGTCTTTGCCATCGACCAGGATGGCGGCGCCGGCGGGCTGACTCGACACCGAAAGCGTTGCCATCGCGACAGCTTGCAGCGTGACCACCAGCGGCGTGCTCTTGCCCACCACGACTGCGATCACGCGCGTCGCGCTCTGGTAACCCGGCTTGCTCACCACCACCGTGTGCTGCCCGGAAGCGAGGCTCTTCGCATTGAACGGAGACGTACCCTGCACCGCGCCGTCGACCTGCACTTGCGCACCGCTCGGCGATGAAGTGATCTGCAGCTCGCCCGTGGTAGCGGAGGGCGTGGGCTGCGACGGCGACGTGGTCACGGGAGCACCCGGCTTGCCGGGCGTCGCGGCCGGCTTCACCGCAGCCGTCTTGGCCGGCTTCTGCGTTGTCTTTTGCGCGGATCCGGACCGCGCTGACGCCGCCGGACCCGGTGCGTTCTGCACTTGCTGCTCGAGCTGCTGCGCCGCTAGTCTCGCCTGTTCGTCGCGCTGCTGCTGTTCCGCCGCCTGCTGCTGCTGCGCGCTGCGATGCCGCGCCCATCCGATGCCGCCGATGAGCAGCAGCAGCAGCAGCACCAGCGCTCCACCGCCGATCAGCAACAACTTCTTGGGATCTTTTTTCGCTGCCGCGATCGCCGGTGCAACCTTCTTCTTCGCCATGTCCACGGTGCTGTCGATGGCGCGCAGCGGGGATGGCGCCGGCGCCGCTGCCGCGGGCGGGGACGAAGCCGTAGACGGCGCAGGCGTTGCTGGCGGCACCGCTGCCGCCGCCGTGCCCGACCCGAGCTTTTGCATGGCGCCGGAATCGAAGACCACCGTCTTGTCGGTGGCGCTGGCGTTCATCGCGAACGCCACTGCGCCCGCGCTCACCGACGCGGCGTCCGGAGCGGCGCCGAATGATTTGTAGTTCACCAGATCCTTCACCAGTTCGGCTCCGTTCTGGTAGCGCTCGTCCGGATTCTTCGCCAGTGCGCGCGTGATCACCGCGCTCAGCCCGGGATGGATGGTCACATCCAGCTCGCGTGGCGGGATCGGATTCTCGTTCACGATCTTGTAGATGATGGTGGTGACGTTCTGTCCGGTGAACGGCTTTTCGCCGGTGACCATCTCATAGAGGATCACGCCGAAGCTGAACAGGTCGGAGCGGCCGTCGAGTGTCCGGCCCTTCACCTGCTCCGGCGACATGTAATTCGGGGTGCCGAGCACCTGCCCGGCTGAGGTCAGCCCGCCGCCTGCCTTGGCGATGCCAAAATCCATGATCTTCACCGTCTTGTCGGGGGTGATCATGATGTTCGCCGGCTTCACGTCACGATGTACCACGCCGTGCGAATGCGCTACGTCGAGCCCGGCGCACACCTGGCGCGAGACCTCGATGATCTGCTCCACCGGCAGCACGCGGTTCTGCGCGATGAGCGAGTGCAAGGTCACGCCCTCGATGTATTCCATCGTGATGTAGAACATGCCGGTCTGCTCGCCGGCGTCGTAGATGGTCACGATGTTCGCGTGGTTGAGCACGCCGGCTGCGCGCGCTTCATTCTGAAAGCGCTTCAGCATCTCGTCGGATTCCATGCCATGCACGTCCATGCGCATGGTCTTCATCGCGACGGTGCGGCCGATCATCGGATCGAGCGCCTTGAACACCAATCCCATGGCGCCTTTACCGAGTTCGCCGACAATCTCGTAGCGTCCGATCTTTTGTGGAGCAGTTCCCATCGACGGGTTGGCCGGGGCAGACAAGGTCTCACCTACAGTTTGGCGGGGGAAAACCGCCAAACAAGTCCCTCAAAAACAGGGATGGAACTATGTTGGCGAGCCGCAAAAATACAGCATTCCTCGCCGCTGAGTCAATGAATCCTGGGCCTGAGGAACCTGAGGATTTCGCTTGAGTCCCTCCCCCGCCTCTGCTAGACCGCCTCTGCTAGACAAACGTCCGCCGCGTCCCCCGGACTTGGGGCGCGAAAAGGGAGCCCGCTCATGCTTCGTCTTCGGCCGATCGCGCTCGCGCTCATCACCCTCTTCGCCCCGCCTGGCTTCGCTCCCGGCAGCTTGGCTCAGTCAACCACGGGCGGACCCAGCGTCCAACTCCAGCCGCGCCTCAAGAGTGGAGCCGCGGACACCGCCGCCATCCGCGGTGTGCTCGACATGCAAGTCGCCGCCTGGAACCGTGGCGACCTCGAAGGCTACATGGCCGGTTATTGGAAGTCGGAGCGGCTTACGTTCTTCGGCGGTGGCAGCGTGACCCGCGGATGGGACGCCACCCTTACCCGCTACCGCCGGAAATACCAGTCGGCCGGCAAGGCCAGCATGGGCAAGCTCGATTTTTCCGGCGTCGAGATCGAACCGCTCGGTCCGCACTCGGCTTTGGCCCGCGGCCGCTGGCACCTGGCCATGTCTGGTGACAAAACGCCTGACGGCAAACAGCTCGGCGGATTGACCACACTCATTCTGCGCCGCCTGCCCGAAGGCTGGCGCATCGTCCATGACCACAGTTGTTCAGACTGACGCCGTTCGGATCGACACCGTTCGCGACGGCCGGAAAAACGACCGCCCGAATAAAACGACCGTCCGAATAAAACGAGGCGGGCCTATCAGCCCCGCCTCGTCCTTATCATGCCTGCGTTATCGCGGTGTGCTTCGGCGCGCTGCGCTTCCACTCGTCACCGTGAACGTTACCAGGGACTCCGCCGGGAACACGGCTTGCTGCTTGCCGGTCGCGTAGGCGAGGCCCGTGCCTGCGCCCGCGCCCACGCCCGCGCCGATGGCCGCGCCCTTGCCGCCGCCCGCGATGGCGCCGATCACTGCGCCCGCCGCCGTGCCGCCACCGATCTTCGTCACGTTGCTCTTGGTGTGTCCCTTGCCCTGGCGTCCCACCGGCGTCGTGGTCACCGGCATGCCGTTGATCTCGGTGAGCCGGATAGAGAGATATCCCGGCTTGTGGATGCGACCGCTATCCTTCGCCGCGGTCACCCTGCCGCGGACGGTCGCACCCCGGGGAGCGATGGTCCTGCCGCCGACGACGATGGCGCTCTGCAATACGCCGTCAAAAGTGTCGCCCACGTGGTTGGCGCCGGAATTCAGCTCGCTGTTGATGCGCACGGAGACGTGCGTCCCCGCCGGCACCGAGGCCGCGCTTGCCGCTACCACCAGCGCCAGCAGCAGTGTTACCGCGATCGCAAGCTTTGTCTTTATCTTCATGGTCCGCCTTTCGTGAATAGAATGACGTTGTGGCTCCGATCCCGCTCGAGGACTTCCGCCCACTCGACCGCCGATTCTACGCTCGTGACCCGCGCCGCGTCGCGCGCGAACTGCTCGGTAAGGTGCTCATCCGCCGCCGCGGCAAGCAGTTGCTCGCCGGACGCATCGTCGAGGTCGAAGCCTACCTCGGCGCCGGCGACCTCGCCGCCCACGCCGCTGTAGGCAAGACGGCGCGTACGGAAGTCCTGTTCGGTCCGCCCGGCCACGCCTATGTTTACTTCATCTACGGCAACCACTACTGCCTCAACGTCTCCTGCGAGCCGGAAGGCGAAGCCGGATGCGTCCTCATCCGCGCGCTCGAACCGGTCGTCGGATCCCGCGCCATGGCCAAAGCTCGCGGCCTGCGCGCGGCCGAGTGTATTGATCTGGGATCGCGGCCGAAGCTCTTGCGCCATCTGACTTCGGGACCGGGACGCCTCTGCCAGGCGCTCTCCATCACGCGCGCGCGCGACAACGGCAAAGACCTGACCGGCGGTGCTGTGAAGAGCCGTGCTGTGAAGAGCGGCCGCTCCGATCTCTACATCGCCGATGCCGGTTTTCGTCCGCCACGCATCGCCACCACGCCGCGCATCGGCATCACGAAAGCGCAAAAAGAAAGACTGCGCTACGTCATTGCGGATTCCAGCTTCGTTTCGGGGCCACGAAGAGCATGAACCGCGAAGGTCACGAAGGAACACGAAGAAGAACAAAAACAAAACCTTCGTGAGACTTCGTGACCTTCGTGGTTACGGTTTCAGTTCTGGTCCACGAGCAGCACTGCCGCCAAAGACCAGCAGGTTGTCGATCAGCCGCGTCTTCCCGACCAAAGCCGCCACCGCCACCAGCGCGCCCGCACTCACGTCTTCGACCGGCTCGAGCGTGTCGTTGTTCACGGCCTCGAAGTAGTCGAGTTTGACCTCGGGTTCGTCCGCCAGCACTTCCTTGCCGATGCGGATGAGCTCCGCCGCCCGCCGCTCGCCCTTATCTACGTGGAACTGGATGCGGCTCAGCGCGCGATAGAGCACGGCGGCACGCTTGCGCTCCTCGGGCGAGAGGTACATATTGCGCGAGCTCATCGCCAGGCCATCCGGCTGGCGCACGGTGGGGCAGATCACTACCCGCGTCTCGAAATCCAGGTCGCGCGCCATCCGCCGGATGATCGCCGACTGCGCCGCGTCCTTCTGTCCGAAGAAGGCCACGTCCGCCTCGACCGCGTGGAACAGCTTGCTCACGATGGTGGTGACGCCGCGGAAGTGTCCGGGACGCGACTTGCCGTCGAGCCTCCCGCTCATCTCCGCGACCTCGACCCACGTCACGGCGCCCGGCGGATACATCTCCTGGACCTCGGGATAAAAGAGAAAGTCCACCTTCTCCGCCTCGATCAGCTCGCGATCTTTCTCGAACGGCCGCGGATACTTGCTCAGGTCTTCCTGGGGACCGAATTGCGTGGGGTTCACGAAGATGGAGACGCAGACCGCGTCCGCTTGCGCGCGCGCCGCGCGGACGAGCGAGATGTGTCCGGCGTGCAGCGCGCCCATGGTGGGGACGAAGCCAACCCGCTTTCCCGCGCGCCGCACTTCGCGCGACGCGGCCCGCATCTGCTCGATGCTGCCAATGATCTGCACGCCGGAAGGATACCAGCGCCGCTTACTGCAGGTACACGAACTCCGTCTTCACGTCGTCATCCGGCCGGATGGTGTGGAGAACAAGAAGCCGAAGCTCTCAGGGTGCTACCGCACCTTCCGCGCCAGCAGGTTCTCCAGCGCCGCTTTGGTCTCTTTCGGCAGGTGGTAGCTCTCGTCGTCGTTGGGATAATGTCCGCTGACCACGTCAGCCTTGAAGTTCTCGACCGCATGCGTGATGGCCGCGCCCAGGTCGGCATAACGCCGGACGAACTTTGCCGGCGGCGCGAAGGTGAGCCCGAGGATGTCGTGGAAGACGAGCACCTGCCCATCGCACTCTGGCCCGGCGCCGATGCCGATGGTCGGCGCCGAGACCTCGGCGGTGATCATCGCGGCCACCTCGCGCGGAATGCCTTCCAGCACGATGGAGAACACGCCGGCGCGGTCGAGCGCGACCGCATCTTTCAGCAGTTGTTCCACGGCCGCCAGCGTCTTGCCCTGGACTTTGTATCCCCCCATCACGTGCAGCGATTGCGGCGTGAGCCCGATGTGGCCCATCACGGGGATCTCCGCATCGGTCAGGCGTTCGATCAGCGGCACGCGCTTCGCGCCACCTTCGATCTTTACTGCCTCGGCGCCGGCTTCTTTCAGGAAGGCCGCCGCATTGCGCAGCGCATCCTTCTTGGAAATATGGTACGACGCGTAGGGCATGTCGGCGATCACGAGCGCGCGCTTCACTCCGCGCCGCACCGCCGCGGTGTGGTGCAGCATCTCGCGCATCGTCACTGGCAGCGTGTTCTCGTAGCCCAGGATGACCATGGCGAGCGAGTCGCCGACCAGCACCATGTCGATGCCCGCCTCGTCGACCAGGCGCGCGCTGGCGTAGTCGTACGCCGTGAGGCACGTGATCGGCTCGCGCCGCTGCTTCTTCTCGAAGATGGATTGCGTGGTTACTTTCGGAAGAGAACCTTCCGAAGCGTTGCGGAAACTCGTGACGCTCATCTTGCCTCCAGTGCCATCTCGCCGCGGGCGAGTACAGCCTGTTGCTACACCCTATCGGATGCCGTGGAAGGATTGTACGACTCGGGAATGCCCGGCGCAAATGAGCCAAGTCCGTCGGGTACGCCGCCGCCGCCTCTATAATCGAGGGCAGGGATGCTGGCGACCTTTGCTCCGCCGCCGCATCCAATCCTTATTCATGACGATCCCCGACCAGTTCTTTTTCGAGCATTACGGCCTGGCCGCACGCGACCTGGAGAAATACCTTGCCGCGGCGCTCTCCGCCGGCGGCGACTACGCCGACCTTTACTTCGAGCACCACTATGCTTCGTCCCTTTCGGTGGACGAATCGCTGGTCAAGTCCGCGACCCAGGGCATTTCGGCGGGATGCGGCGTGCGCGTGATCTCGGGCGAGCGCACTGGATACGCCTACACCGATGACCTCGCGCCCGAGCGCATCCTGCGCGCGGCGCGTACCGCCGCCATGATCGCGAGTGGGCCGGCGAAGCAGCCGGTCGCCGACCTGAAGCAGGCGGCCGGGCGCGACCTTTATCCCGTAGTCGCCAACGCCGCCGCCGATGCCGGCGTGGCGCAGATGCTCGACCTCGTGATGCGCGCCGATCGCGCCGCACGCGCCTTCGATCCGCGCATCTTTCAAGTGCGCGCCAGCTACGCCGAAGAGATCCGCCGCATCCTGGTCGTCGGTTCCGATGGTTCCATCGCCACCGACCTGCAGCCGCTGGCGCGCTTCAGCGTCTACTGCATCGCGAAGGGTACGGATAAAGGCGAGTCCGGTTCGGCGCGCGGTTCCTCGGGTGGTGGCGGACGCGTGGCGCAGGACTACTTCCTGACTGAGAAGACGCCCGAGCACTTTGCCAACGAAGCCGCGCGGCAGGCCATCATCCAGCTGGGGGCGCAGGATGCGCCCGCGGGAGAGATGCCCGTGGTCCTCGGCCCGGGGTGGCCCGGCATCCTGCTGCATGAGGCCATCGGACACGGCCTCGAAGCCGACTTCAATCGCAAGCAGACTTCTGCCTTCACCGGCCTTATCGGCCGCCGCGTTGCCAGCGAGAAGTGCACCGTCGTGGACAACGGCACGCTGCCCTCCCGCCGCGGCTCCATCAACGTAGATGACGAAGGCTCGCCCACGCAGAACACCGTGCTCATCGAGAACGGGATACTGAAGGGCTACCTGGCCGACAAACTTTCCGCGCGTCTCATGGGCATCGCCGATACCGGCAACGGACGCCGCGAGTCCTATGAGCACATCCCCATGCCGCGCATGACGAATACGTACATGTTGGCCGGTGACGAGGCCCCCGAAGACATCATCCGCTCCGTCCCGCGCGGCATCTACGCCGCCAATTTCGGCGGCGGCCAGGTGGACATCACCAACGGTAAGTTCGTTTTCTCCGCCTCCGAGGCCTATCTCATCGAAGACGGCCAGATCACCGCGCCGCTCAAGAACTGCACCCTCATCGGCAACGGGCCAGACGTACTCACGCGTGTCTCCATGGTCGGCAACGATCTCAAGCTCGATGAAGGGGTGGGGACGTGCGGCAAAGATGGCCAATCGGTTCCTGTCGGCGTCGGCATCCCGACCATCAAGGTCGACTGGATCACCGTCGGCGGCACCGCCAAGGCGTAACCGTTCCAGTCCTCTATGTCCATCGAACCAATGCCCACTGACTCCAATGTCCAACGATCCTAATGTCGAATGATCTCAAACAACTCGCTGCTGACGTAGTCAAGCGCGCCATGGCCGGCGGCGCCGCTGCCGCCGAGTGCGTGGTGCGCGAAGGCGACGAGTTCTCCAGCGTCGTCCGCCTCGGCCAGGTCGAGACGCTCAAGGAATCCGGCGGACGCTCCATGGGCCTGCGTGTATTTTTTGATTCCAACGGCGGGAGTGCGAATAACGGCGGCAGCCGCGCCGCCTCTACTTACACTTCCGACTTTTCAAAAGAAGGCGTGGACCAGATGGTCACCGGCGCGCTCGCGCTGGCGAAAGTCACCAGCGCCGACCCGTACGCCGGGCTGCCCGCCGCCGGCCAGTTCGGGCAGCTCCCCGGCGACCTCGCGCTCTACTACGACGACGTCTACTCGCTCCCCACCGAAGAACGCATCGCGCAGGCGCGCCGCGCCGAAGCGGCGGCAATGTCCGCCGACCCGAGGATATCCAACTCCGATGGTGGCTCCTTCGACGCTGCCACCGGAAACAAGGTGCTCGCCAACTCGCTCGGCTTTGTCGGCGAATATCGGCGTTCGTATTGCTCGCTCTCCGCCGTGCCCATCGCGCAGCAGGATGGCCACATGCAGCGCGATTTCTGGTATTCGGTCGCGCGCACGCTCGCGAAACTCGAATCGCCGGAGAGCGTTGGCAAGACCGCCGCTGCACGCACCGTGCGCCGCCTCGGCGCGCGCAAGGTTCCCACGGCGCGCGTCCCGGTGGTCTTCGAGCCCATGGTCGCGCGCACCTTGGTCGAGAACATTTTCGAGGCCGTGAACGGCGACTCCATCTATCGGGGCGCGTCGTTCCTGGCCGGCAAACTGGGCGAGCAGGTCGCGGGCGAGAACGTCAACGTGATCGACGATGGCACCATCCCCGGCGGCTTTGGGACCTCACCCTTCGACGGTGAAGGCGTGCCCACGCGGCGCACCGTGGTGATCGAGCGCGGCGTGCTCAAGTCGTATCTGCTGAATACCTACACCGCGCGCAAGCTCAACCTTGCGACCACCGGCAACGCTGCGCGCGGATTGGCCGGCACGCCCGGCATCGGGGTAGGGAACTTCTTCCTCGAGGCCGGCGAGAAGACTGCCGAACAGATCATCGGCGAGATCCCCGACGGCCTCTACGTCACCGAGTTCCTCGGCTTTGGCGTGAACCTGGTGACGGGCGATTTTTCCCGCGGCGCTTCCGGACTCTGGATACGCAATGGCGAACTCGCCTTCCCGGTCGAGGAGATCACCGTGGCCGGCAATCTCCGCGAGATGTTCCGTAACATCACCGCCATCGGGAGCGACCTCGAGTTCCGCGGCGCCGTCGCCGCGCCCACCATCCGCATCGATGGACTCACCGTCGCCGGTGAATGACGGTCTCACCATGAGGGAACGAAGCAAGCGCGGCCGCCGCAACCGCTGGCCGAACCGCTAGCAG
This sequence comes from Acidobacteriota bacterium, assembly GCA_030774055.1. Taxonomy (NCBI): domain Bacteria; kingdom Pseudomonadati; phylum Acidobacteriota; species Acidobacteriota bacterium. The sequence goes on along the minus strand of JALYLW010000131.1, from coordinate 6,102 downwards.
AATAAAACCACGGTACAATCCGTCCATGGAACAAGCACCACAAGCGCCGCAAGCGCCACAGTCCCCGCCGGCGCACGAACTGCATCCCCTCGGGCGGCAGCCGGAGCCCGAGAGCACGGTGCCCTGGATCGCCATGGGAGCCGGCGCGGCGCTGCTGGCGCTCGTAGTCGTCGGCTTCATCCTCTTCTCGCGCAGCGACCAACCCGCCGGCAGCGGCCAGCCCCACCCCTATGCCGCCAACCTGAAGTTCACCGACCTCAAGCTTTCCGCCGCGGAGAATTTTGTTGGCGGCAACGTGACCTACCTCGACGGCCAATTGACGAATACCGGCGACCAGACGGTGAACGGCGCCACCGTCGAACTCGTCTTCCGCAACACGCTCAATGAAGTGGTGCAGAAGGAGACGATGCCCGTTCGCGTGCTCTCCCAGGCCGGGCCTTATCCCGACGTGGTCGATCTGCGAGCCGCACCCCTTGCGCCCGGCAAGTCGCGGCCCATCCGCCTGACGCTCGAACACATCTCCGCCGATTGGAACCGCGCCGCTCCCGACATCAAAGTCACCAACGTCAGCTTTCAGTAGCCCCCAAGCTCCGTGTTCTCCGTGCCTCCGTGGTAAAAGAGGTTATGGCGGAAGTCGTCAAGCCGATGCGTCTCACCGAGGCGGCGAAAGCTGCGGGTTGAGCGAGCAAGCTCAGTCCGGCGGCGCTGGACTCGGTGCTTGGGAGATTAGCCCGGCAACATGACCCGAACGTGCTGGTCGGCTTCGATAAAGCCGACGATGCCGGAGTGTACAGACTCTCGGCCGAGCAGGCGCTCGTCCAAACCGTCGATTTCTTCACCCCCATCGTGGACGACCCATTCACCTTCGGTGCCATCGCCGCCACCAATGCGCTTTCCGACGTCTACGCCATGGGCGGCCGTCCGCTAACCGCGCTCGCGCTGGTCTGCTTCCCGGAAAAAGGCGACCTCGCGGTGCTCGAGCAGATCCTTGCCGGCGGACTTGCGAAGATGGTCGAGGCGGGATGCACCGTCGTCGGCGGACATTCCATCCGCGATGAAGAGATCAAGTTCGGATACTCCGTCACCGGCACCATCCACCCGCAGCACGTCTTCACCAACTCGGGCGCGAAGCCCGGCGATGCGCTCATCCTTACCAAGCCGCTCGGCACGGGCGTGATCTCCACCGCCATCAAGAAAGCGAAGGCCGAACAAGCCTGGATCGATGCGGCGACGCTTTCCATGACCACACTGAATCGCGCCGCTGCCGAGATCATGGCGCGGCCGGAGTTCGGCGTGCATGCTGCGACCGACGTCACCGGCTTCGGACTCATCGGCCACGCGCGCGAGCTGGCGCTCGGCTCTGGCGTGTCGTTGCGGATCCATTCTGGGACCGTCCCCGCGCTAGCGGGCGCGATGGAATGCATCCGCCAGGGATTCATTCCCGGCGGTCTGAAGAACAACCGCGACTTCGCCGAGTGTCTGGTCGGCTATGAAGGCAACGTCGCCGACGACGTGAAGGCGCTGCTCTTCGATCCGCAGACTGCCGGGGGCCTGCTTATCTCCGTGTTTGCGACCAATGCAGACAAGCTGCTTGCCGCGCTGCATGCCGCCAAGCTCCCCGCCGCGCGCATCGGCGAAGTCGGGCCCGCGACCAAGCCGCTGATTGCCGTCGGGTAATGGCGGCGAGGCCCTGTGGCCGCCGAGCCGCCTGCTGAAGGGCAGCACGCGGTTTGCGACGCGAACATGCGTAGCGGTTTGCGCGCGCAGCGCGCCTACTTGACAGCCTCGATGACAACCGCCGTCCCGTAGCACAGCACCTCGGTCGCGCTGTGCTGCGAGACCACCTCGGACGCGTCATAGCGCACCCCGACCACGGCGTTAGCGCCCATCTCCCGCGCGTGCTGGATGAGCAGCTGGTACGCGTGCTCGCGCGCCTGCTCGCACATCTCGGTGTAGGCGCCGATCTGTCCGCCGATGATGTTCTTCAGCCCGCCCAGAATGCCCTGCGCGATGGTCGGCGAGCGCACGATGATGCCGCGGACCACGCCTTTGTATTCCTTGATCCGATAGCCATCGAAGTTGAACGTGGTGGTCATTGGAAGGCTCATACGACTCTCCTCGCAATAGACTGTTGTGGAAAGAATCTAGCCGTTGGACGCAGGGCGCGCCACGCAAAAGTTGGGTCACAAAAGAATCAAGGGCGGCTTGGCAGCCGCCCTCGCTAACTACTAACTCCTGGCCACTAACTCCTGCTTTTACGCCGTCCCCGGCGCCGGCTGGATGCCCGGCGCGCGTCCCGGCTCCGGCTTCAGCACCTGCTGCACGCCGCTGTTGTCGTCGCCCTTCGGCGGTGGCACCACCTTGGGCAGTTCCTTGCCTTCGATCACCAGCTTGATCTCGTTCGAGTCCAGCACCTCGCGTTCGAGCAACGCCAGCGCCAGCCGCACCAGCGCCTCCTTGTCGTTCTCGAGCACGTGCTTCGCGCGCGCGTAGCCTTCATCCACGAAGCGCCGCACTTCCAAGTCGATCTTGATGGCGGTGTCTTCGGAATAATCGCGGTGCTGATTGATCTCGCGGCCCAGGAAGATCTGTTCTTCCTTCTTGCCGAAGGTCAGCGGACCGAGCGAACTCATGCCGAACTCGCACACCATGCGGCGCGCCAGCTCGGTGGCTTGCTCGATGTCGTTGCCCGCGCCCGTCGTCATCGTCCCCAGGAAGATCTCTTCCGCGAGACGCCCGCCCATCATGATGGCGATGCGCGTCTCCAGATAATCGCGCGTGTAGTTGTGTTTGTCGGTCTCCGGCAATTGCATGGTCACGCCCAGCGCCATGCCGCGCGGGATGATGGTGACCTTGTGCAACGGATCGGAGTGCGGCGACTTCGCCGCCACCAGCGCGTGTCCCGCCTCGTGATACGCGGTGACCTTCTTCTCATCGTCGGTGAGCAGGAGCGACTTGCGCTCCGCGCCCATCATCACTTTGTCTTTCGAGACCTCAAAGTCGTACATCAGCACGGTCTTGCGATTCTGCCGCGCCGCGTTGAGCGCCGCTTCGTTGACCATGTTGGCGAGGTCGGCGCCCGAGAATCCCGGCGTGCCACGCGCCAACACCATCAGATCCACATCGTCGTTGAGTGGGATCTTGCGAGTGTGCACGCGCAGGATCTCTTCGCGCCCGCGGACGTCTGGCCGCGAGACCACCACGCGCCGGTCGAAGCGCCCCGGACGCAGCAGCGCCGGGTCGAGCACGTCGGGCCGGTTGGTGGCCGCGATCAGGATCACGCCCTCGTTCGATTCGAAGCCGTCCATCTCGACCAGGAGCTGGTTCAAAGTCTGTTCGCGCTCATCGTGACCGCCGCCCAGGCCGGCGCCGCGATGGCGGCCGACTGCGTCGATCTCGTCGATGAAGATGATGCAGGGCGCGTTCTTCTTGCCTTGCTCGAACAGGTCGCGCACGCGCGATGCGCCCACGCCCACGAACATCTCCACGAAATCCGAACCCGAGATGGAGAAGAAGGGAACGTTGGCTTCGCCGGCGACGGCGCGCGCCAGCAGCGTCTTGCCCGTGCCCGGAGGCCCGACCAGCAACACGCCCTTGGGGATGCGTCCGCCTAACTTCTGGAACTTCTGCGCTTCGCGCAGGAACTCGATGATCTCTTTCAGTTCTTCCTTGGCTTCATCCACGCCGGCCACGTCTTTGAACGTGACTTTCTTCTGCTGCATGGAGAGCAGGCGCGCCCGGCTCTTGCCGAAACTCAGCGCCTTCGATCCGCCCGTCTGCATCTGGCGGATCATGATGAACCACAGCACGCCGAACAGGATGAACGGTGAGAAGGTCATCACCCACGTTCCCCAGTTGCCGGCGCTCGCGTCTTTCACGTTCACCACCACGTTCTTGTCGCGCAGGATCTTGGCCATGTCCTGGTCTTGCGCCAGCAGCGTGGTGCGGAACGTCTCTGTCTTGTTGTTGCGGAACTTGCCCTGCACCAGCGTGCCGTTGATCGTCACCGACTCCACGTCGCCCTGCTGCACGCGCGACACGAATTCGGAGTAGCTGATCTCTTTCTCCTTCGGCCCCGCACTTCCCGCCTTCACCACCTGCCACAACACCACGCACGAGGCCAGGATCACCAGCCAGAACAGCACCGTCTTGACCGTAGAATTCACTTCGTTGATCTCCTCATATCCGCCGGCCCTGTTTAGCCCGATCTTCTCTAACGAAGTCTCGCTAAAACCGGCGCCCGCCAAAGCCGGCGGGCCTGTATCAGACCCCGACCTGCATCACGCCGCCACCCCACAAAGGGCGAGCGGATGACGCGCGCTGTACAGCGCGTCGTCAAACGCGAGGGCGGAGCAGCTTCACCGCCGAGCCCTCGGTAATTAGATGCGGCCGCGCACCACCGCAATGCACATTGATTTTAACCCCTTTGGGCGGACAAAAGTTCCCGGGAACCCGAAAAACTGCCCGCTGTCGGGAAGGGATTCGCCTTATTACTTCGCCGCGGCAGCCGGATTCGGCAGGCCCGAGGCGACGTAGGGAAGATTGCGGCCGAGGTGCGGCGAGCCCAGGCCGTAGCCCACGACGAACGATTCGTCGATGAGGAAGCCGAAGTAATCGGGCTGCAGCTCGACCCGGCGTTCTTTCTGCTTGTCGAGGAAGGCTGCCAGCTTCACCGACTTCGCACCCCGCGCCATCATGGTGCGGATCAGGAACTCGCTAGTGATGCCAGACTGCACCAGACCCTCGATCAGCAGCACTTCCTGGCCTTTCACGTTCGGTTCCGGGGTAAAGAAGATCTCGGTGGTGCTGGTCGCGCCCTGCTGCACGTCGGTGAACTGCGGCTTCATGAACTGGCAAACGACGGGGACTTCGAGGCCACGCACCAGGTCGGCCATGAAGATGAACCCGTTCTCCAGCACGCAGATGGCGTGCAGGGTCTTGCCGCGGTAGTCCTCGGATATCTGCCGCGCCAGCTCCTTCACGCGCTTGGAGATCTGTTCGGTCGTCAGCAGGACTTTAAGGTTGGTTTTCTCTTCGGCCAATTAAAGGGCGCCTCAAAGGGGGGTGCGGGACTAGCGAAACTCAGTTCATGAGCATACAACGGTTGGCTCATTCTGCGGAAACCACTTCTTCGATCCGTACCCCGGCGGTACCAACGGCGGCAACCGCGTCCGCCGCCACCCCCCATCCCCGCAGCCAGACCACGCGCTCTCCCGCCGCCACCACCGGCCACAGCGTGCGCTCGCGTCCGATGATCTTCTTCGCCGTCAGCAGCTCTTTCACCTTCTTCGGACCGCTCGAATGCTGAGGATAGAACCGGTCTCCAGCCCGCCAGTTGCGGACCACCAACTCGCCATTCCACTGCAGTAAGGGTAGAGACGGGACTTGTCCCGTCTCCTGGCTCGTCCGGATCACGCTCTGCAGCTCCGGAAGCCGTGTCTCTCCCGGAACCGGGAGGTGGAACTCATAGCCGGTCGCCGTGCTGCCGGCCTCTCCCACCCACAACCGCAGCTCCTCACCCGCGCGCACCGCGCGCACGCCACCAGGCAGCTCGACCGTCCCGCTGCGCTTCGCTGCCAGTTCGCGGACGGCTTCGACCTGGTCGAATGCCGGCGTCACATCCAACCTCTCCGCTGCATGCTGGATCAGGCGTCGCTGTAAGGCCACCGAGAGGCGCGATAGCGTGGAGGCCGCGAGCAGCACCCCGCGTCCCTCGCCCGGCGTCGCCTTCCAGCGTGCCAGCTCACGCCATGCCTCGCTCACCTCGCGCTCCGCGTGCTGCTCTTCGGCGCGCGCGATCTCTGCCATCTGCGCCAGCGCCTCCGCGATCTGCGGGTTGTAGCCGCCCTCCAGCAACGGGAGCAGTTCATGCCGGATGCGATTCCGCAAAAACTTCGGATCCTGATTACTCGCGTCTTCGCGAAAGTCTTGCTTCACCCCGCGCAGATAGTCGACGATCTCTCTCCGCCGCAAGCCGAGCAGCGGCCGCACGAGGCGCTTCTGTAGAGACGGGGCTTGCCCCGTCTCCACCCGGCGCAGCGGCCGCACCCCTGCCAGCCCGCGCGTCCCGGCGCCGCGCAGCACGCGCATCAGGACTGTCTC
>JALYLW010000130.1 GCA_030774055.1 Acidobacteriota bacterium | reverse complement strand
CTTTACTCGCGGTCGATGGTGACGGAGTTGACTTTGATCTCCTTGGCCGGCTTGTCGTTGGCGACGGTCTTGGCTTTCGAGATCTTGGTGACCAACTCCATGCCTTCGACCACCTCGCCGAAGATGGTGTGCTTGCCGGTGAGCCAGGCGGTGGGCGCCACGGTGATGAAGAACTGCGAGCCGTTGGTGCCGGGACCGGCGTTGGCCATGGCCAGCTTGCCGGGCTTATCGAACTTGTGGGGCGAGCCCGTGGTCTCGTCGCCGAACTGGTAGCCGGGACCACCGAAGCCGGTGCCGGCCGGGTCGCCACCCTGGATCATGAAATCAGGGATGACGCGGTGGAAGATGGAGCCGTCGTAGAGTTTGTCTTTGGATTTCGCGCGGGTGACAGGATGCGTCCATTCGCGCTTGCCCTCGGCAAGGTCGGTGAAGTTCTTCACCGTGATGGGCGCATCACCATCGAACAGGCGGCAGACGATCTTGCCTTCGGTGGTGTCGAGTGTCGCGTACGTACCGGGCTGGCGAGCCATCGTTTCCTCTTTCGTTTACGGCGGATAGTTGATGTGTTGGGTGAGACGGTGCGAGCGCCGTCTCCACCGTGCTATTTCTTGGTAGCCGGCTTTTTCGCGGGGGCCGGTTTTGCTGCCGGTTTGGCCGCGGGCTTCGATGCCGCACCCATGCCGGTGATGGTGATGCTCGTGATCTTCACCGGATCGAACGGACGATTGGTGCGCGCGTCGTTGGGCATGCGGGCGATCTTCTTGACCAGAGCGACGCTGGCGGTGTCGCACTGTCCGAAGATGGTGTGCTTCATGTTGAGGTGCGGTGTGGGGACCTCGGTGATGAAGAACTGCGAGCCGTTGGTGTTCGGTCCGGAGTTCGCCATGGCGAGGCGGCCGGGTCGGTCGAACTTGAGCGTGGGCGTGAACTCGTCTTCGAAGGTGTAGCCGGGTGAGCCGGTGCCGTTGCCGATGGGATCGCCGCCCTGGATCATGAAGTTGGGGATCACGCGGTGGAAGATGGTCCCGGTATAAAGGGGCACGCCGTGCTTGGCGGTGCCGGTCATGGGATTCTTCCAGTCCTTGGTGCCTTGCGCGAGGCCGACGAAGTTGGCGACCGTCTTGGGCGCCTTGTCGGGGAAGAGCACGCAGGTGAGCTTGCCGGCGGTGGTGTTGAAGACGGCGGTGGGGCGGCCAGCTGGTTTGGCGGCGGGCTTCGCAGGCGATTCTCTGCCCGCGGCTGGCTGGGAGGAAGTCTGGGCAGCGAGCGGCAAGGTCAGCGCGCAGATGAGAAACGAGAGTACGACTCGACGCATCGGGAGTTCTCCTATTTCTTTGGTTGGGATGGCTTTTGCGCAGCGGGCTTTCCCTGGTCCTCGAGCGCGGGATCGCGATGGAAGCCGCTGGCCTCTTCCTGGTGGATCGTTTTCGACGTGCGCTCGACCTCGCGGAAGACACGCAGCAGGTTCTCGCCGAGGATCTTCTTCATGTCGGCAGCGGAATAGCCCCGCTGCATGAGCGCGGCGGTGATCTTGGGGAGGTCAGCGGCGCTATCGATGCCGGCGGGCAGGCAAGGGACGCCATCGAAATCCGAGCCCAGGCCGGCGTGGTCCACGCCGGCGACCTTGGCGATGTGGTCGATGTGGTCAATGAGCGACTTGAGCGGCGGGCGCGGGATCTTCGCCGCCCACTGCTTGCCCACGCGGTCGGCGATCATCCACGGCACCTGCGCGCCGGGATGCTGCTGCGCGTACGCCTTCTCGGCCGTGTCGATGGCGGCGTTACGGTCTTTGGTCTGCGCGGCGAAGGCCTTGCGGAAATCCTCGTCGATAAAGGCGGGGAAGAAATTAACCATCACTACGCCGCCGTTGCGCGCCACGGCGCGCAGCATATCGTCGGTCATGTTGCGCGGGTGGTTGGTGAGCGAGCGCGAGGACGAGTGCGACGCAATGACGGGGGCGCGGCTGATGAGCATGGTATCGAAGAACGTCTTGTCGGAGACGTGCGAGACGTCCACCATCATGCCCAACTGGTTCATCTCGCGGACGACCTGCTTGCCGAAGGGCGTGAGGCCGTTGTGGTGCTGGACCTTTTCGTCAGTGACGTCGCCGGAAGAGTCGGCCCACTCGTTGGTATTCGACCAAGTCAGCGTCATGTAGCGGACGCCGAGGCGATAGAAATCGCGCAGCACGGGCAGGGAATCCTCGATGGCGTGTCCGCCCTCGAGGCCCATCAGCGCGGCGAACTTCTTCTTGGGGCCGGTGCGGGCTTTGACGATGTCGGCCGCGCTGAAGGCCATCACCATCTGGTCAGGATGTTTCTCCGCTTGCTGGTAGACGCTGTCGATGAGGTCGAGCGCGCGCTTGGCGTAGTGACCTTTGTTGGCTTCGGGCTCGACCCAGATGGAAAAGAACTCCGCGCCCAGGTTGCCGGCCTTGGCTTTGCCGAAATCGAGATGGCCTTCGCTGACCGGCGTGTTCGTGGCGAGGTCGAAAGGTTCGTCGAGCAAGCGCTGCGGCGTGTCGGCGTGCGTGTCGATGACGATGGCCGAGGCGTGGACGGCGGCAGCGTCGGCCCTGGCAGACTTCTTCTTGGAAGCGGGTTGGGGGGTGGCTTGTGCCATGCAGGCCGAACTCAGCAGCAGGGCAGTCGAGAGTAGCAGAAGTCTACGCATCGGACCTCGGTGGCTAAGCCGCATTCAAATCGCAAGGCCTGGTCCCTCGCCTCGCGCTCGCTCGCCTGGGGCTCGGCTCGCACTCGCTCGGGATGGCAGGTCCTTACGAAAGCTTACGTGGTAAAGAAATCCTTGATGGCCTGGCCGACGACAGCGCGGCCGACGTTGGCGATGGCCTTGGTCAGCGGGATGTCCTTGGGGCAGATCTCCACGCAATTCTGGGCGTATCCACACTCGTGGATGCCGCCATCGCCCATCAGCGCGCGCAAACGCTCCGGCGCCTGCGTCTGTCCGGTCGGGTTGAGGTTGAAGAGCTGCACCTGCGCGATGGTCGCCGCGCCGACGAAGCCGGTGTGCTCGTTGAACTGCGGGCAGACCTCCATGCAGCAGGTGCACGAGATGCAGCGCGAATAAGGATATTCTTCCGCCTGCTGCGCCTCCGACTGCCGCGGTCCGGGCCCGAGGTCGTAGGTGCCATCGATGGGGATCCAGGCTTTTACGCGCTTCAAGTTCTCGAACAGCACCAGGCGTTCGACCGCGAGATCGCGCACGATAGGGAACTTGGAGAGCGGCTCGAGCTGGACCGGCTGGTCGAGGTTGTCGATGAGCGCGGAGCATGCCATCCGCGCCCTGCCGTTGATGAGCATGGCGCAAGAGCCGCAAACCTCTTCCAGGCAGTTGGAGTCGTAAGTGATGGGCGTGGTCGCCTTGCCGTCCTTTGTCTTCGGCGCCATGGCGATCTCCATGAGGACGGAGATCACGTTCATGTTGGGACGCCAAGGCAGCTCGAAATCTTCCCAATAGGCGGCGACGTCGGGGTTGGGCTGACGCTTGATCTTCAGTCGGATCGTCTTGTCTGCCATTTTTTCTCCAGGGTCGCCGCAACGCCACTCGCGTCGCCCGCCGCGGCGGGCTCCGCTCCGCGCTCACCCTTTCAGAACACTCGTCCTCGAAGTCCTGCCACCAAGAGTAATGCCCCCACCAGGATACCGAGCAACAGTTCCAGGCCGGGTATCACGTCATGCGCATAGGCCATCACCGCCAGGATGACGACGCCGACCACGATGAATAGTATTCGCCAGGCGTTCATCAGGTTGCCATGTCGTAGCGTCTCGGTCGTGGTGGGAGCAATGAGATATCCACCTGTTCGAATTCAAACTTGGGCTCGTCGGCATCGGGCGCAAAGGTAGCTTTGGTGGTCTTCAGCCAATTCTTGTCGTCGCGCTCCGGGAAGTCGGGTTTGTAATGCGCACCGCGCGATTCATCGCGCATCGCCGCGCCCTGCGCGACCACGCGCGCGAGTTGCAGCATGTTATAGAGCTGGCGCGCGAAGGCGATGGTGGTGTTCGCCCACATCGTCCGGTCACTGAGGTTGATGTGGCGGAAGCGCTCGATCAATTCGACCAGCTTGGCGTCTGCCGCGCGGATGTTCTTGTTGTAGCGGATGACCGTGCAGTCCTTGGTCATGAGTTCGCCCATCTCGCGCCAGATGCGGAACGGGTTCTCCGAGCCATCCGACGACATGAGGCGCGCGTTGATCTCTTCCTGGCGCTTCTTCTCCGCTTCGTAGACGGTGCTGGAGACTTCTTCGTAACGCTTCTTCAGTCCCTTGGCATACTTCACCGCTTCGGGCCCGCCGACGAAGCCTCCCCAGATGCATGAGACCAGCGAGTTCGCGCCCAGGCGGTTGGCGCCGTGATACTGGTACTCGCACTCACCGGCCGCGAGGATGCCGGGGATGTTGGTGTGCTGCTTGAAATCCACCCACACCCCGCCCATGGTGTAGTGCATGCCGGGGAAGATCTTCATCGGGACCTTGCGCGGATCGTCGCCCACGAACTTCTCGTAGATCTCGAGGATGCCCTCGAGTTTCTTATCGAGGATGGCGCGGTCGATGTGGGTGAGGTCGAGGTAGACCATGGGCTGTCCGTCGATGCCGAGGTTGTACTCGTAGACGACCTTATGGATGGCACGCGTGGCTACGTCGCGCGGCACCAGGTTTCCGTACTTGGGATACCACTCCTCGAGGAAGTACCAGCGGTCATTTGCCGGGATGGAGAGTGGATCGCGCTTGTCGCCCAACTTTTTCGGCACCCAGACGCGTCCACCTTCGCCGCGTGCAGATTCTGACATCAGCCGCAACTTATCTTCCCCGGGGATCGAGGTGGGATGCACCTGGATGAATTCCCCGTTGGCGTAGTAGCAGCCCTGCTGATAAAGCGCGGACTGCGCCGAGCCGGTGCAGACCACGGAGTTGGTCGACTTGCCGAAGATGGCGCCGATGCCGCCGGTGCAGATGAGGATCGCGTCGGCGGGGAAGGTGCGGACCTCCATGGTGCGAAGATCCATGGCGCAGATGCCGCGGCAGACTTTTTCGTCGTCGAGCACAGCGGAGAGAAACTCCCAATGCTCGAACTTCCGCACCCGGCCCTCGCTCTCGTGGCGGCGGACCTGCTCATCGAGGGCGTAGAGCAACTGCTGTCCGGTGGTAGCGCCGGCGAAAGCAGTGCGGTGGTAGAGCGTGCCGCCGAAGCGGCGGAAGTCGAGCAGGCCCTCGGGAGTGCGATTGAACGTAACGCCCATGCGATCGAGCAGGTCGATGATGGCGGGCGCGGCCTCGCACATCTCTTTGACCGGAGGCTGGTTGGCGAGGAAATCGCCACCATAGATGGTGTCGTCAAAATGCTTCCAGGTGGAATCTCCCTCACCCTTGAGGTTCTTCGCGGCGTTGATGCCGCCCTGCGCGCACACCGAGTGCGAGCGCTTGACCGGGACGATGGAGAAGAGGTCGACGTGACCGCCGGCCTCGGCGATCTTGATGACGGCAGCCAAGCCGGCCAATCCGCCTCCCACTACGATGACTTTCGGCGCAGCTGACATTCGTTATCTCGTCTCTCTCATCTCTTATCCACTGGTTGGGTGGCGGGAGCAGGTTTGGTACGCAAGTCGTCCGCACTCTCGTCGGCGGGCTGCCGCGGCGTGGTGAGGAAGCTGCGAATGCTCAGCATGCCCACGCCGCTGATGGTCAGGAAGATGATCATGCAGACCACCAGGAAGCGGCGGCGCGCTTGGTCGCCGACGGTGATGCCCCACTTCGCGCAGAACAACCAGATGCCGTAGGCAAAGTGCCAGGAGGCGGCGAGCAGTCCCACGAGGTAGAACGCCAGTTGCCACGCAATGACCAATTCGCTCTGCACCTTGCCAAAGGAAGCGCCGGGATGCGCGTGCAGGTCGATGCCGGCAAAGCGCAGATGCCACACGTGCCAACCGATGTAGGCGAAGGCGATCACGCCTGTCCAGCGCTGCACGGTGTACATCCAGTTGCCCTGCCACGGATACGCGGCCACGTTGGACTCGCCGCGATACCAGATGTAGAAACCGAAAAGCGCGTGGAAGAGGATGGGTAGCCAGATGCCGAACGCTTCCAGGAAGAGGACGAGGGGAAGTGAGCCGAGGAACTTGACCTGGTTGGCGTAAGCTTCCGGGCCGTTCAGAGCGGTGGCGTTCGAAACCAGGATGTGCTCGACCAGGAAGGCGCCGACGGGAATGATGCCACTGATGGAATGCAGGCGGCGGAGCAGGAAGGAATGTCCCTGGCCGGCGCGGAGCGGCGCCACGCCGGGACGAACGGTGTGCGTCTCCGGCTGGGGGCTTACTCGAGAAGCCATTGCGAGGTGCTCTCCTTGAGATTCGGGCGCTCGCCGTGGAACCTTGCATTATCAGAGCTAGCTTCACATCGCGTCAAGAAGATCGCCCGAGCGGGCGATTTTGGGCGGCAGCGCTTGTGCGGCGGAAGCTGCTGGATATAATGACCGGCGACAGCTTCCCAGCGCAGGAGACCCACTGATGGCCACACCGGTATTGGCTTTTGCCCAGCTTGCCAACGAATGCGAAGCGGAAGGACTTGCCCCGAAGAACGCGGACAAGATCGGCGCCGAGCTGGCGAAGACGTTCAACGTGCAACCCGACGAGGTCGCGGTGCTGAAGGTGGACAAGCTAAGCCTGATGTTCGCCTATCCGACGAAGCTGGGGCACGTGGGCAGCATCCCGATCAATTCGTCGTCGTCGATCGCGGGACGCACGGCAACGACGAAGCGCGCCGAGATCATCAACAACTTCGCCCAGACCAAGCACGCCAGCGTGTTCGAATCGGTCGACCTGGGCAGCAAACCGAAAGGCGCGGTGCCGGGCGAGAAGGTCGATAAGCACGCGCACGTGATCCAGAAACTGATGTCGGTGCCGGTGGTGACGGCGGCCGGCGTGGTGGGCGTGATCCAGATCTCGCGCAAAGGATTGAGCGCACCGGCTGCTGGTCCAGATTTCTCGCCCGTCGACCTGCAGAAACTGGTGACGATCGCGACCGCGCTGGGGAAGATATTCAAGTAATCACAGCGCCGGCGCCTGCCGGCGGGCTTGCTGGCGGTACCAGGCAAGGAACTTCGAGAAGGCGAGGCCGCGGTGGCTTACCGCGGCCTTTTCTTCGGGCGAGAGTTCCGCGAAGGTCTTCTTCAGCCGGTCGGAGTAGAACAGCGGGTCGTAACCAAAGCCGCGCGTCCCACGCGCGGCGGGGAGGATGCTGCCCTCGGCTTCGCCGCGGAAGGTGGCGAGCACACCGCCGCCGCGAGCGGCGGCGATGACGCAGACGAAGCACGCGCGACGTTGTTCCTCGGGAGTGGCTTTCAGTTCGCGCAGCAGGCGAGCGTTATTGTCGGCGTCGCCGGAGTTCGTAGCGGCGGCATCGGCGGCGGCAGAGTCGCTCCCCAGCGTGGCGTAGCGCGCGGAGGTGACGCCAGGGGCGCCACCGAGCGCGTCTACTTCGAGGCCGGAATCGTCCGCCAGGACGATGGCGGCGGCGTCCTTCAGGCTGCGGCTGTACTCCTCGGCTTTCTTGCGGGCGTTCGCTTCGAAGGTCGCTCCGGTCTCCTCGACCGGCGGCAGCGAGGCGAAGCCGGGAAGCGCGGCGACTTCTATCCCGAAGATGGCGGCCGCGCCGGCGAAGTCACGCAGCTTGCCGGAGTTCGAAGTCGCGAGGTAGATGCGGGGCGTTTGAACCATCTCACTCAAACCAGCCGCTGCGGTAGGCGATCCACCAGCTGGCGACCGTGAGGGGGATAGTGGCGAGCAGTCCCCACCACAAACCGAGCGCGGCATCGGCGATCAGGGAGAGCACGGCGAGCGTGAGCCAGAAGATCTTCTTCTGCATCGCTTTTCTCGTACACCAGCCTCTCCTTCAGCAAGCCTCCGCTCAGGCGCCGCCATGTGCCGGTTCCTTGCGCAGCGCGGCGAGGTAGGCGGAGGTTTTCTGTTCAGGCTGCTTGAGCAGGCTGAGGGCATCGCGCACCAGGGTGGCAGCGGCTTCCATCTCGGGCTGTACCACGATGGTGGCGCCGGCGTTGAGGAAGAATTCGTAGTCGCGCTGGCGGTGGGCACGGACGAGCACCGGCGCGCGCTGGTTCAGCTTGCGCACCTGCTGGATGATGGCCTCGGCGCGGCTGGGCTGCACCACCGCGATCATCACGGCCGCCGCAGAGGCGGTGTGGGCGTGTTCGAGGATGCGGGGCTGGGTGGCGTCCCCGAAGATGCAGGGCACGCCGCGCTGGCGCAGGGTGCGGATGTGTTCGGGATCGAGATCGATGACGCCATACTTGATGCCGAACTGCTCGAAGGCCTTGGCCGCCATTTCGCCGACTTCGGTGTAGCCGCAGATGAGCACATGTCCGGAGAGCTGTGCGACGACTGGGTCGCTCTCCTCCACCGGGGCGACCTTCTTCGAGGTCCGCAGCCGGGCCGCCCAGGCGGGCGCAAACTTCACCAGCGCGGCGTTGATGAGGATGGTGACGAGCGAAGCCGCCAGCGTGGCGTTGTAAACGTCGTCGCCCACGACCTGCGCGCCGCGCGCGACCTGCACGAAGACGTAAGAGAACTCGCCGATCTGGGTGAGTCCGACGGCGACCAGGAGCGCAGTCCAGATGGGATAGCGGAAGAGTTTGACGATGGCGAGCCAGAGCAGGAACTTGCCCACGATGATGAGCGCGACCATCGCCAGCACCATCTCCATGAGTGCGGCGCTGGCGAAGACGGACTGCGGGTCCATCAAGAGGCCGATGGTCACAAAGAAAAGTGCCACGAACATGTCGCGCAAGGGGAAGAGCTGCGTAAGACTCTGGTGCGCGTACTCCGAGCCGCTGATGAGCAGGCCGCCGATGAAGGCGCCGAGCGCGAGGGAGAGTCCCATGGCCTGGGTAAGCGCGGCGCCACCGAAGCAGATGGCGATGACCACGACAAAGAAGAGTTCGGTATCCTGCGTCCGAGCGACGCGTCGCATGATGGGCGGGATGACTTTAGCGGCGAGAAAGAATGCCGGCACCAGGACGAGCGCAGCCTTCCCCAGCTCGTGGGCGAGGTGCTGGAGCGATTGCAGGTCGGGCGACTTGAAGGTCGGGATGAGCACGATGAGCACGACCGCCGCGAGGTCCTCGACCAGCGTGATGGCGATGGTGACGCGGCCATGCTCGGTCTGCACTTCGCCACGGTCCATGAGCAGGCGCATGAGCACCATGGTGCTGGTGACGGAGATGACGGCGCCGATGACGAGGCTCGTCGCCATCGGCCATCCCAGCAGCTTGCCCGCGCCAACGCCCATGGCGATGGCAAGCACGATGCCGATGGGACCGCCGATGAGCGCGACCCACTTCACCTGGAGCAGATCTTTTATGGAGAACTCGATGCCGACGGAGAACATCAGGAAGATGACGCCGAGCTCGGCGAAGGCTTCGAGTGCGCTGACGTCGTGCACGGAAGGGCCGGGAGTGAGCGGGCTGAGCGCGATGCCGGCGAGCACGTAGCCGAGGATCAGGGGTTGGCGCAGGCGCCAGGCGAGGCCTCCGCCGACGATGGCGGCGATGAAGACGTAGGCGAGATCGCGAAAGAGGTAGTGAGTATCCATGCGGCGGAGAGGGCCCAGCGTACTGTGAACCGCGGCAGGGGTCAACGTTGGTAGATCGTGATCCACTGAAACCGTAAAACGATTGCGGCTCCGCGCCCTGATGTGAGACTCTGCCGTCGTTCTCCGTAAGCCTATCTGCAAACCTCATGCCCGGCCCACAGCAGCGCCTTGCCTACATCGACTGGATGCGCGGTCTCGCGTGCGTCCTCATGTTCCAGACGCACGCCTACGATGCTTGGCTGAGCCCCGAGGCGCGCAAGACCACGTTCTTCATGTGGTCGCAACTGCTGGGCACTTTTCCCGCTCCGCTCTTCTTGTTCCTTGCCGGCATCTCGTTCGCGCTGGTGACTGACAAGCTGCGCTCCAAGGGAGCGCTGCCCGCCGAGGTGGCGAAGACGACCATCCGGCGCGGCGCGGAGATCTACGGACTGGGTTTGCTCTTTCGCCTGCAGGAATACATGCTCAGTTTCCCGTGGGCGCCGTGGACCGACCTTCTCCGCATGGACGTGCTCAACAACATCGGCATCTCGATGATGCTGATGGGTGTGTTGTGCTGGGTTACGTCGATGACGCCGACGTCGGCGGCGGATCCGTTAGCGGCGCGGAAGCGCGGCATCGTAGCTTCGGGCGCGGCAGCGCTCGCCATCGCGATGGTCACCCCGCTGGTCTGGACGACGTGGCGCTCGTCGGCGCTCATGTGGTGGATGCCGTGGTGGCTCGAGACTTTCATCGACGGCTGCCACAACCTGGGCGAACCCCAAGCGTGGCTTTTCCCGATATTCCCGTGGACGGCGTTCGCCTTCGCCGGGCTGGCGTGCGGGTTCGTCCTGCAAAGCGAGTGGGCAAAATCAAAGCTAGCGGCAGCGGTGGCGCTGGTCGGCGCGACGGGCGGCGCGCTCATCCTGCTCGGCCGCTGGTTCGACCATAGTCCGTGGCAGCTCTACGCCGTCTACGACTTCTGGCGCACCAGCCCAAACTTTTTCCTCATCCGCGTGGGCATGCTGATGGTCATCGTGCTCGCCGCCTATGCGTGGTGCCGCTGGGGCGCGGGACAGTGGGGATTCAGTCCGCTGGTGCAGTTGGGGCAAACGTCGCTGCTTGTCTATTGGGTACACATCGAGTTCGTCTACGGACGTTTCTCCATCATGAAGAAGGGACAGCAGAGCCTAGCAGGCGCCTCGGCGGGCCTCGCCATCATCACGCTCTCGATGCTGCTGCTGTCGATCGCACGCACGCGGATGAAGGACAGCAAACTCGATGTCCGGACGCTGGTGGGAAAGCTGTTCGCACGCAAAGCAGCGAGCGCGGGGGCGAGCCAGTAGGGAAGAGAATGGCGCGCCCAAGAGGAGTCGAACCTCTAACCTTTCGGTTCGTAGCCGAATGCTCTATCCATTGAGCTATGGGCGCGCTAACTAAAAGCGGCAGGTAAGCCAGTTTATCAGAGTGGTCTGGATTCGCGCGAGGGCGCGGGGTGGGCCAGCGGCTGCAGAAAAGTAAAACGGACGCTCCAGAAAACCTCTGGCCGAAGTTTATCTTCGAGAGCGTCCGCTTTACGCGCCACTTCGTCTGCTGAGGTACAGAGCAGCTCTGTGGCCACGCACGCCCCGTTGAAAACAAGTCAGTTAGTGCATGTAAGGTCGGAATCTCCGGGCAGGATTTTCCTGCCGCAAGCAACTTTTACCCTGAGTCTCTGGATCCGGGGAGGATGAGGGTTCAGACGAGCTTGATCTTTTCCTTGAGGTCGAGCCCGGCGCCGCGCAACAGGGAAGCGACGTCAGCGTCGTTGAGGCGGGTGGCGTCGTACTCGACGGTGACAGTACGGTTGCGCTCGTCGAAGCCGAGGCGGCGGATGCCGTAGACCTCGCGCACGGCGTTGATGGCTCGGAGCTCGCGCTCGCCGGGCGGCGTGTCATAGCGGTAACAAACATCCAGGGCGGTCATCGCTCCCCACTATATCCTGCCGGTCGCGGCGGAAAAAGAATCCTGCCATCCCGTGCCGCCATCCAACTTGACATATACCCCTAGGGGGTATGTAGGGTGGAAGGATGATGAAGCCAAAACGGAAAGCTGCGGGCATCGATCCTGCGATCAAGGCGGCGAACCTGAAACGCCTGCGCCGGATCGAGGGTCAGGTACGCGGCCTGGAAAAGATGGTGGCAGATGACCGCTACTGTGCCGACATCCTGGTGCAGCTGTCGTCGGTGCAAGCAGCCTTGCGTGCGGTCGGTCGCGAGCTGATGCGCAACCACCTGCGCCACTGCGCGCACGATGCGATGGCGAAAGGCGATCGGGCACAGGCCAATGCCATGCATGACGAGCTACTGGAGCTGATGTACAAGCACATCCGCTGAAGGCGCGTTCTTTTAAGGAACCCATGCCGAACGAGACGGAAAACAGAGCAGTGATCGATCCCGTCTGCGGGATGACGGTGGACCCTGAACGTGCGCGCGCGGCGTCGCCGGCAAGAGTTGCCGAACATCTCGGCAAGACGTACTACTTCTGTAGCCCGGGCTGCTTGGAGAAGTTCAAGGCAGATCCGGAAAAGGATCTGCAGTCGAAGGCTGCTGCTGCCGCACCAAAGCCGCTCGGCTTGCCGACAGCATCGAAGCCTGCACAGGTCACTCAGCCAGTGCCCGCGGCAGCGGCCACCGAGTACACGTGTCCGATGCATCCGGAGATCGTGCGCAGCGGGCCGGGAAGTTGCCCGATCTGCGGCATGGCCCTCGAGCCGCGCACCGTGACCGGTCACGCGGTCGACGATAGCGAGTTGCGGAACATGACGCGGCGCTTCTGGGTGTCGGTCGCATTCACCGTACCGCTGCTCGCCATCGCGATGGCTGACCTGCTGCCGGGCATGCCACTGCAACATTCTCTCGGCGCGCGCACGCTGGCCTGGATCCAGTTCGCGCTCGCGAGCGTTCCGGTGCTATGGGGCGGATGGCCGTTCTTCGAGCGCGCCGTCGCTTCGCTGCGCACCCGACACCTGAACATGTTCACGCTGATCGGGATGGGTGTGTCCGTGGCCTACGGGTACAGCCTGGTAGCGACGCTCGCTCCGCAGATATTCCCGGCGACGATGCGCGGTGCGATGGGGCAGCCCGACGTCTATTACGAGGTCGCGGCGGCGATCACCGTGCTCGTCCTGTTGGGACAGGTGCTCGAACTGCGCGCCCGTTCGCAGACGGGGAGCGCCATCCGCGCGCTGCTCGACCTCTCGCCGAAGATGGCGGTGCGCATCCGGCCGGACGGCGCGGAAGAAACGGTCCCGCTCGAGCAGGTGCAAGCAGGCGACAAGTTGCGCGCGCGTCCGGGGGAAAAGATTCCGGTGGACGGCGTGGTGCTCGAAGGCGCGAGCGCGGTGGATGAGTCCATGGTGACGGGCGAAGCGGTGCCGGTGGAGAAGACCGCCGGCGCGCGTGTGATCGGAGCGACGGTCAACGGCACCGGTTCGCTGGTGATCCGCGCCGAGCGCGTGGGCTCCGAGACGCTGCTGGCGCAGATCGTCCGCATGGTAGGTGAAGCACAGCGCAGCCGCGCGCCCATCCAAGGTCTGGCAGACAAAGTCTCCGGCTACTTCGTGCCAGCGGTGATTGCCATCGCGGTGGTCGCGTTCGCGGCGTGGATGCAGTGGGGTCCGCAGCCGCGCTTCGCGCACGCCATGGTGAGCGCGGTGGCGGTGCTGATCATCGCCTGCCCGTGTGCGCTTGGCCTCGCCACGCCGATGGCGATCATGGTGGCGACGGGACGCGGCGCGCATGCCGGCGTGCTCATCCGCAACGCCGAAGCGCTCGAGACCATGGAGAAGGTGGACGTGCTCGTGCTCGATAAGACAGGCACGCTCACCGAAGGCAAGCCGAAGCTAACCGGCGTGGTCACGCTCGGGACGCTGAGCGAGAGCGAATTGCTGCGGCTGGCGGCGGGCCTGGAACGGGCGAGCGAGCATCCGTTGGCCGCGGCGATCGCGCGGGGCGCGGAAGAGCGCGGCCTGCGGCTTACCGGCGCGAGCGATTTCCGCTCGCTTACCGGCAAGGGCGTGCTCGGGCGCGTGGACGGCAGAGACGTCGCCGTAGGAAACCGGGCGCTGCTCGAAGAGTTGCGACTCAGCTCTGCGGAACTGGAGCAGCGGGCTGAAGAGCTGCGTCGGGAAAGCCCGACGGCGACGGTGATGTTCGTCGCGGTGGAGGGAAGGGCCGCCGGGCTGCTCGCGGTCGCTGATCCGATCAAGGCGTCGACGGAAGAAGCGTTGCGCTTGCTCGCCGAAGAAGGCGTGCGCGTGGTGATGTTGACCGGCGACAGCCGCGCGACGGCGGAAGCGGTGGCCCGCGAGCTTGGCATCACGGAATTCCGCGCGGAGGTCCTGCCGGCGGACAAACTCAAAGTCATCAAGGAGTTTCAGGCCGAGGGACACGTGGTCGCGATGGCGGGCGATGGCATCAACGACGCGCCGGCGCTCGCGCAGGCCGACGTGGGGATCGCGATGGGCACCGGAACCGACGTGGCGATGGAGAGTGGCGGCATCACACTGGTGAAGGGCGACTTGCGGGGCATCGTGCGGGCGCGGCGGCTGAGCAAGGTGACGATGCGCAACATCCGGCAAAACCTGTTCTTCGCCTTCGTCTACAACGCGCTGGGCGTGCCGGTGGCGGCGGGAGTGTTGTATCCGCTGCTGGGGAGGGCGGGATTGCTGAATCCGATGCTGGCTGCGGCGGCGATGAGCCTGAGTTCGGTCTCGGTTATCGGGAACTCGCTGCGCCTGCGGCGGGCGCAGTTGTAGCGCCGGCGGTGACCTGGCGCAAGTAGGTGATCATCTCAGGGTCAGTCCAGTCGACGGGGCCGACGAGCTTGCGCTGGACGATGCCGTTGCGGTCGATGATGTAGGTCTCGGGAAAGCCGGTGGCGCCATAAAGTTCCGCGCTCTTGCGCGAGGGCTCGCGTACCGCGAGCAGCCCTTCGGCGCCGTAGTCATGCAGGAATTTGCGGTAGATGGCCTCGTCTTCGTCCACGCTGACGGTGAAGACGGTGACCTGGTCGCGCAACTGCTGTTGCATCTTTACCAGCGAAGGGACTTCGTCGACGCAGGGCGGGCACCACGTCGCCCAGAAATTAAGCACGACGACCTTGCCGCGCAGGCTGCTGAGCGCGACGCGCCGGTCACCATCTTGCACGGTGAAATCGGGCGCTTGGCGGTTCACGAATTTAGGATGCTCACCGCGATCACAGGCGGTGACCAAGGGGAGCAATGCGAGAAGACAGAGGAGACGCCTCACGCCGCTATAATAACTGCTTCCTGCTTCGCGAACATGAGCCACAGCTTGAACAGCTCGACGGCACCCCTAGGTTTGCAACCCATGGGTTTGCTGACGCCGCACAAGTCGCCGGAGGTCTCGGTCTCCGTCATTGTCCCGGCGCGCAATGAGGAGGCCTGTATCGGGGCATGCCTGGCGTCCTTGGTGACTCAAGAAGGGGTTTCGAAAGAAATTATTTTGGTGGATGACGGTTCGACCGACCGGACGCGCGAGCTTGCCGCTGCCTTTGGCGGCGTGCACGTGATCGACGCTGGCTTCCGCGGCGAAGGCTGGGGAGGGAAGTCGAACGCGCTGTGGACGGCGGCGCAGCAGGCCCGCGGCGCGTGGCTGCTGTTCACTGACGCCGACACCGTCCACGCACCCGGCTCACTGGTCTTGGCGGTCGCCGAGGCGAAGGCCAAGCGTGTCGCGTTGCTCTCGTATTCGCCCGAGCAGGAGGTCCGCGGATTCTGGGAGCGTGCGGTCATGCCCGTGATCTTCGCCGAGCTGGCTGCAAGCTATCGTCCGCAGGAGGTGAGCGACCCGGCGAGCGCGGCGGCCGCAGCCAACGGACAATACCTCCTGATCGAGCGCGAGGCCTACTTCGCCATCGGCGGACACGCTGCGGTCGCGACCAGCCTGCTCGAAGACGTGGAGCTGGCGCGCGCGATGAAGAAGAGCGGCCGCGCTATCACATTCCGCTTTGGCGGCGACGCCGTCCGCACGTGGATGTATCGGAGCTTTCCGCAGCTCTGCGAGGGCTGGACAAAGAATCTTGCGCTGTTGTTTCCCGCGACGGTTTCGCTCGCGCTGCTGCGGCTTGCCGAGTTTGCGCTGATGGTGGGAAGCGCGGCGGTGGCAGCGTTCGAACTTCAGCGCGGACGCGTGGCGCCGGCGGCGCTGCTGGCCGTGGTGGCCATCATGTTCTACTCGTTCTTCTTCACGCGCATCCGCAGAGCGCATTTCGGATGGGCGTCGAACCTGCTGGCGTTGTTTGGCCTGCCGGTATTCTCGCTTCTTCTGCTGCGCTCGCACATCCATTACAAGGTGCGCAAGAGCGTGACGTGGAAGGGCCGCGAATACGCGGTCAAGCAGCCGGTGGAGGGCTGAGCAGAGATGGCGATGGTCTACCTCACGCGCAAGGCAGAGTTCAGCGCTTCGCACTACTACCACAACGACGCTTTCTCGCCCGAGGAGAACCGGCGCGTCTTCGGCAAATGCAATAACCCGAACGGCCATGGGCACAACTACACGCTCGAGGTCACGGTGAAGGGCGAGGTGGATGGGCGGTCAGGGTTCGTGGTGGACCTGAAGGACCTGAAAGAAACGATGAACCGCGAGGTGATCGACGCGATGGACCATCGCTTCCTTAATAAGGAGGTGGCAGAGTTCAAGACGGCGATCCCGACCACGGAGAATCTGGCCATCGCGATCTGGAAAAGGCTGGAAGGCAAGCTGAGCGTGGCGCGGCTGCATCGGGTGCGCGTCTACGAGACGCCGGACCTGTTTGTTGACGTCTTTGGGGATTGAACGGCTGGGGGATTAAAGGCGGGGCGATTGACCGAAGACCGAAGGAATATGAAGGCGCACCTGACAAGACGCTATTGGTTCTCGGCCTCGCACCGTCTGCATTCGGAGGCGATGTCGGAGGAAGAGAACCGCCGGGTGTATGGCAAGTGCAACAATCCGTACGGACACGGCCACAACTACGCCCTCGAGGTGACGGTGAGCGGCGCCGTGGATGCCGCGACCGGGATGGTGTGCGACCTGGTGGAGCTTGACGGATTCGTCGAGGGGCACGTACTCGAGAAATTCGGGCACACGAACTTGAACACGCTGGGCGACTTTGGCGGGGTGGTACCGAGGGTCCCGACCACCGAGAACCTGTGCATCGTGATCTACGACCTGCTGGAGAAAGGATTCAAGCCGGCGCGAGTGGAGAAAGTGCGGTTGGAAGAGACTATGCTGAATTCGTTCGAATATGCCGCGGAAGGGAACTGAGAGTCTGATGGGAGCGCAGAAGACCGAACCTTTATCGCTGACCAGCGCGAGCTTTGAAGAGCTTACGCGCGAACTGCTCGTGCGCCTGGGCGAAGATCCCGAACGCGAAGGGCTGGTGCGCACGCCCGAGCGCATGGCCAAGGCGCTGCAATATCTGACCAAGGGCTATCAGGAAGATCCGAAGGAGATCCTGAACAACGCGCTCTTCAGCGAGAACTACGATGAGATGGTCATCGTAAAGGACGTCGAGATGTTCAGCCTCTGCGAGCACCACGTGCTGCCGTTCTACGGCAAGGTACACGTGGCCTACGTGCCCAACGGCAAAGTGATCGGCTTGAGCAAGGTTCCGCGGCTGATCGATGTGTTTGCGCGCCGGTTGCAGATACAAGAGCGCCTGACCACGCAGATCGCCGAGACCATCATGGAGGCGATCCAGCCGCAAGGCGTGGGCGTGGTGATCGAGGCGCGCCACCTGTGCATGATGATGCGCGGGGTGGAGAAGCAACATTCGGCGGCGGTCACGTCGTCCATGCTCGGGTTGTTCCGCGACTGCCAGGAAACGCGCGCCGAGTTCCTCGCGCTCATCCGCGGCAGGAACGGTAACGGGAGCTAGACGCAACCTCGCCAAACATGGCTAAGAAGCTCACCGCGAAGACGTCCACAAAGTCGCCGATGCCGGCTCCGCCCTCCGCCGGCGCAGAGAAGCCGCGCAAGCCGCGCGGTGGGCGTTTCGTGCTTTCCGGCGGGCCAGCGCTGCAAGGGCAAGTCGCCGTCGTCACCGGCGGAAGCAAGGGCATCGGATTGGCGATCTCCGAAGCGCTTGCGGCCGAGGGCTGCAAGGTCATCCTCTTTGGGCGCGACCGCGCCGCGCTGCGCCACGCCACCACGGTGCTCTCGAAATATGGCAATCCGGTGCTGCCGGTCGAGGGCGACGTGACCGAGGAAATATCCGTGATCTCGCTATTTGAGGAGGTGCGGCGGCGCTTTGGGCGCGTCGACATCCTGGTGAACAACGCGGGCATTGCGCCGGGCGCGAGCATCGCGGAGACGCACCTCGACGTCTGGCGTAAGACGATCGACACCAACCTTACCGGGACGTTTCTGTGTGCGCGCGCCGCGCTGCCGCTGATGAAAGCGGGCGGCACCATCGTGAACAATCTTTCCATCATGGCGGAGGTGGTTTTCCCCAACATGGCGGCCTACGCCGCCTCGAAGCATGGCGCGTTGGGCTTCACCAAAGCGTTGCGGCTGGAGGTGAAGGACCGCGGCATCCGCGTGATCGCGCTCGTGCCGGGCGCGGTGGACACGGACATCTGGGACCAGTTTTTCCCCGACGCGCCGCGCGAGAAGATGTTGGCGCCGGAGACGGTTGCCGCCATGCTCATCACCGCACTGCGGCTCCCCGCGGACAGCACCGCCGAGGAGATACGAATCATGCCGACCAGTGGCGTGCTGTAAACCCACCACGCATCGAGGTACCTATGGGACATGACTTGCAGGACACGATAGCGCTGCTGGTGCGCACTCCCGTGGCACTCAATGCGCTGCTCCGCGATCTACCGGAGAAGTGGACGTCTCGAAATGAAGGCAACGAGACGTGGAGCGCGTTCGATATCGTCGGTCATCTGATTCATGGGGAACGCACTGATTGGATACCGCGGGTGAGGATGGTGCTTCAGTCCGGCGACACCAAAGCGTTCGAGCCCTTCGATCGGTTGGCACAGATGCGCGAGAGCCAAAGCAGGTCGCTGAACGAGTTGTTGGATGAGTTCGCCCGGTTGCGCTCGCAAAACCTGAACGAGCTGCGCGCATTGAATCTGCGGCCAGAAGACCTCGAGCGGCGTGGACGGCATCCTGCGCTGGGCGTGGTCACTCTCTCCGAGTTGCTGGCGACCTGGGCGGCCCACGACTTGACCCATCTTCACCAGCTCTCCCGGGTCATGGCCCATCAATATCGCGAAGCCGTGGGCCCGTGGAGTGCATACCTTGGAGTACTGCAGTGCCAAGGCCACAGCTCTTAGGCTCGCGACCAACTCACTCCCAATTAGCGTAGGTATAGCGGCGGGCGCGCTGCGGAAAGATCTTGATGAGCGCGACGCCGGTGAGGAATCCTCCGACGTGCGCCCAGAAGGCGACGCCGCCGGAGCTTTGTCCCGCAGGCGTGATCGAGGTGGCGGCGCCGCTGAGGAATTGCAGCACGAACCAGTAGCCGAGGATGAGCCACGCCGGCAGCCACGTAAGGTAGAGGAAGAAGAACGGCACGAGCGTGAGTACGCGCGCGGAAGGGAAGAGGACGAAGTACGCGCCCATGACTCCGGCGATGGCTCCGCTGGCGCCGACGCTGGGAATGTCGGACCCGAGGTTGAAGAGGATGTGCGCCCCCGAGGCGGCGATACCGCAGACCAGATAAAGGATGAAGTAGCGCAGGTGGCCGAGGTGGTCTTCGATGTTGTCCCCAAAGATCCAGAGGAACCACATGTTGGCGATGACGTGCAGCCAGGATGCGTGCAGAAACATGGAAGTAAGTATGGGCAGGAAATTGAGCCAGCCGGCGCCGGTCATGTCCACGCCGTGGACCAGCGAAGTGATGTGCGAGGGGACGACGCCGAACTCGTAGACCAGCTCCATCCGCGGCCCCGGCGGCAGCGAGACCTCGAAGAGGAAGACGATGAGGTTCATGGCGACGAGGAAATAGGTGACGAAGGGCACGGTGGAGCGCGGCGCGTCGTCGCGTAGAGGGATCATGAAAGAGTCGGGGGATTCGATGCACCTGCGCACCGCCGCGTCGCACGGGAGCAAGAAGGGTTGACCGGGGAGCGAGGCAGCGTCCACGATAGCAGAAGGGAGCGGATGAACGTGAACGGCGTCCTGGTGATCGACAAGCCGGCGGGCATGACCTCGCACGATGTGGTCTATCGTGTGCGCAAGATCGTGGGCGAACGGTCGGTCGGGCACCTGGGGACGCTCGATCCCATGGCGACGGGCGTGCTGCCGCTCGTCCTCGGCAACATGACGCGGCTGGCGCAGTTCTATCTGAAGTCCGACAAGCGCTACGAGGGGACGATCCGCTTTGGCTTTGCGACCGACACCTATGACGCCGAAGGCGAGCCGGCGGGCACGCCACAACCGGTCAACGTGACGGTGGACCGGCTGCGCGAGATGGCGAAGCGGTTCACCGGCCAGATCCAGCAGACGCCGCCGCCGTTCTCGGCGAAGAAGATCGGCGGCGTACCGGCGTACAAACTGGCGCGCAAGAACAAGGAAGTGACGCTCGAGCCGGTCGAGGTCGAGGTCAAGGAACTCGTGATCGTGACGTTGACTGGCAAGGATGCCGCCTTCCGGGCGCACGTGAGCAGCGGTACATACCTGCGGTCCATCGCCCATGACCTAGGCCAGGTGCTGGGGATAGGAGCGCACCTGGCGAGCTTGCGGCGGGTGTCCGTTGCTGAGTTCGGGTTAGGGCAGGCGCACACCCTGGAGAAGCTTCAGGAATCGGCGACGGCGGGAACGGCGGAGCTGGCCGCGCTCTTCGTCCATCCGCGGGAGATCCTGCCGGCAATGCCGGCGGTCACCGCCGACGAGGAAACGGCGGCGCGCATCCGGCATGGCATGGCGGTCAACCTGCCCGAGACGTCGTGTGCCGGACTGGTGAAGGTGTTCGCGGGTCAGAGGGAACTAATCGCCATCGTGGCGCGGGTGGCGGGGACGCTGTTTCAGCCGAAGATCGTCTTAGTCGGGAACCCCTAGGCAATCCTTAATGGGGATATACAACGTCCGATAACAGATATTATGTTAACTACTGAATCTGGCTAATGAATCCGCGGCCACCTCGCCTACGGCTTTGCCATTATTCCCGCTAGATCGGCCCTGAGGCGTTCGACCGCCGCTACCCTTTCCGGCGTGGCCTCCACGACCTCTTGCTTGGCTTGGAAGACCTGGGCGCCATCCTTCTCGACCAGGACGCCCATGACTTCCCCCATCCGCCAGCCGGGTGTGCCGATGATGCGGAGGCCGGCGGGCGTGGGCTCGACCAAGGCGATGGCGCCATCGCGGAGCACGCCGACTGCGCGCGGGTAGCGCTCGAAGGTCTGGACGTCGAAGCCGGCGGCGTAGAGTTCGGCGAGCTGGTGGGCGGGATCGGGCATGGCGGCTTGTGAGATCGTCGGCGGTGAGATCCT
The DNA here is from genome assembly GCA_030774055.1 of Acidobacteriota bacterium. Taxonomy (NCBI): domain Bacteria; kingdom Pseudomonadati; phylum Acidobacteriota; species Acidobacteriota bacterium. Next base: position 1,928 of record JALYLW010000130.1, on the reverse strand, counting down.
GCGCACTTCGCGGCGCGCTCAGGATGACGCTACATCTTGTAGCGGCCGAGGTCTTCGTCGTTGAGGCCTTCGAGCCATTTGCGCAGCTCGTCCGACGAGATGCGGTCACTGACGGCGCTGGCGAGCTTCGAGGTCTTGAGCACCTGGTCGTCGACGAAGATTGGGCAATCGAGGCGCAGGGCGACGGCGAGGGCGTCCGAAGGGCGCGAATCCACGCTGATGATGTGGCCGTCGCGCTCCAGCCAGATGACGGCATAGAACGTATCCTCACGCAGCTCGCTGACCACCACCTTGTGGACCTGTGTGTCCAAGCCAAGCAGCAGGTTCTTGATGAGGTCGTGGGTCATGGGACGCGGCGTTGCGACCTTCTCGATCTCGAGGGCGATGGCGTTGGCCTCATAGATGCCCACCCAGATGGGCAGCACCGAGTCCGAGGCCGGGTCTTTGAGGATGACAATGGGCATGTTGGTGACCGGGTCCATCATCAGACCGCGTATCTTCATCTCGACTTCCATAGTCCCTCCTCGGCCCACAGCGGCGTTCCCTGCCGCTCATTCTAACCCCGCGCGCAAGCGACTGGGTGCACCACCAAGTTAGACCATCACGCCGACCAAGCTGTTGGGAAAACTCTGCGTGATCTCGACGCTCACATACGACCCGTTCGCCGGGGCGATGGGATGCCTCGCGATAAAGTTCACCGTCTTGTTCTGCGAGCTGCGTCCGACGACCTGGCCGCGCTGCGTATTCAGCCCTTCAACCATTACTTCAAGTGTACACCCCACATGCTTGGCGTAGTTAACCCGCTGGATCTCACGCTGGGTCTCCTGCAAGAGCTGGAGGCGCTGTGACTTCTCCTCATCCGGGATCGGATCGGCGAGGTGGAGGGCGGGCGTGTTCGGGCGGGGCGAGTACTTGAAGGCAAAGACGCCGTCGTATTGCACATGCTCAAGCAGCGCGAGCGACTCCTCGAAGTCCGCGGCGGTCTCGCCGGGGAATCCGACGATCACGTCGGTGGTCATGGAGATGGGCCGCCGTGCGGCTTTCATCCAGGCAACGCGTTCGAGGTACTGCTCGCGCGTGTACTCGCGCAGCATGGCTTTGAGGACGCGGGACGACCCGCTCTGCACCGGCAGGTGGACGTGGTCGCAGAGCGAAGGCACGGCGTCGATGGCGTCGACGATGTCTTTGCTGAAATCGCGCGGATGCGAGGTGGTGAAGCGCACGCGGCGGATGCCAACGACTTCCCCGACGGCCGTCAGCAGTTCCGCGAACGACTTTTTGCCCAGCGGATCGCGATACGAGTTCACGTTCTGGCCGAGGAGTTGGATATCGGTGTATCCCTGGTCAGCCATCGCGCGCGCCTCGGCGAGCACGGAGTCCGAGGTGCGGCTGCGCTCCTTGCCGCGCGTGTAGGGCACGACGCAATAGGCGCAGAACTTGTCGCAACCTTCGATGATGGTGATGTATCCGCGATGCGGGTTAGAGCGCGCGGTGAACTCGGTCTCGAAGGTCTGGTCGGTCTGGCGGTCGTCGAGTCCGGTGACGCGGCGGTTCCCTGCCTCGATCTGCACCAGCAATTCGGGCAGCTTGTGATACGAGGCCGAGCCGGCGACGAGCGAGACGTAGGGCGCGCGCTCGAAGATCTTCTCGCCTTCCTGCTGCGCCACGCAGCCGAGCACGCCGAAGCGCTTGCCTTGCGCGGCCAGCTTTTTGTAGTCCTGCAGGCGGTGGAAGACTTTTTGCTCGGCCTTATCGCGGATGGAGCACGTGTTGTAAAGGATGAGGTCCGCGGCAGTCTCTTCCTCGACCTGGCGATAGCCTTGCGAGACGAGCGTGCCGATGACTTTCTCGGAGTCATGGACGTTCATCTGGCAGCCAAACGTCTCGAGGTAGAAGGTTTTGTCGGCGGCGGACATGCCCATCAGTAT
>JALYLW010000129.1 GCA_030774055.1 Acidobacteriota bacterium | reverse complement strand
GGGCAGGATGCCCTCGCGGCAGCCGGCAAGATGCCGGCGCTACTCTCGAATTTCGGCCGCGCTGCGGCGCGACCGCCGCTCCTGTCATCTAAATTTAATGGTGGAGGGACGTTTACGGGATTGACTGGCAAATCGGAGCGGGGTACTCTTGCCGCAATGGCAGTCCGCCCCACGCGACGTGGCGCGCATTCGAACCCTTCGTACATCTCACTGAACATTTTGTGCCTGCATCCATTGTGCAGACAACCATCCGCACCGCGGCAGCTGCGCGCGCGTGCCCGGACCGATGGAGGACGATGCCCCAGGCGATGAAGAAAAACATCGAGATCGGCCGCAACATCGAAGGCTTGTTCGGCACCCGCGACGAGAACCTGCGCGTGCTCGAAGACGGATTGAACGTCACCATCGACCTGAAAGCAGATTCGATCGAGATCAAGGGCGACGCCGAGAAAGTGGGCCGCGCCGAACAGATCTTCGTCGACTACGAGCACTTGCAGCGCGCCGGCCACAAATTCACCAACGGCGACCTGGGCGCGATGCTGCGCGTGGTGACGCAAGACCCCAGCGCCACGCTGCGCACGCTGGCCGAAGCGGGGAAGCAGCGCTCGTTCGGCAAGCGGCCGGTGCAGCCCAAGAGCATCAATCAGCGGCGTTACATCGAGTCCATCGAAAAGACGGACATGGTCTTCGGCATCGGCCCGGCGGGCACGGGCAAGACGTATCTCGCGGTGGCGATGGCGATCGCGGCATTGCTCAACAAGCAGGTGAACCGCATCATCCTGGCGCGTCCCGCGGTGGAAGCGGGCGAGCGGCTCGGTTTTCTTCCCGGCACGCTGCAGGAGAAGGTCGATCCGTATCTGCGTCCGCTCTACGACGCGCTCTATGACCTGCTCGACAACGAGAAGGTGGACCGCTTCCTGGAGAAGAACGTGATCGAGATCGCGCCCATCGCCTTCATGCGCGGACGCACACTCAACGACGCGTTCGTCATCCTGGACGAGGCGCAGAACACGACCTCGGAGCAGATGAAGATGTTCGTCACGCGCCTGGGCTTCAACGCCAAGGCGGTGATCACCGGCGACATCACGCAGATCGACTTGCCGGGAGCGAAGCGCAGCGGCCTGATCGAGGCGATGGACATCCTGAGCAACGTGGAAGGGATATCGTTCTGCCACTTCGATGAGGGCGACGTGGTGCGCCATCACCTGGTACAGCGCATCATCCGCGCATATGACGATGCCAAGATCGCGCGTGAGGCGCAGCTGCAGCTCTCGCTCGGCACCAGGGGCGAGAGGACGAAGACGGATTCCCGGCCCGCGGCGCCCGCACCATCACAATCGCGGCCGCCATCCGGATCCCAGGAGCACGATTCGGACCGCGGCGGACAGAGCGGGACAGCTGAGGATCGTATCGCGGACTAGAACTTGTACAATGTGCGCCGGGAGGGCAGCCCCAATCGCCCTCCCGTTCGTTTTGGGGCAACGTAGCGGCGGAACGGCGGAAAGACGGAACGACGGAGCGGTGTTGGTCATCATGCGGCAAAGCAGCACGCGGCAAAGCAGCAGCGGCATAAGCCAGGCGGCACTCCAGCGCTTCACCGCGCGCGCGTGCCGCGCGGTGAGGTTGCGCGGCGAGGTGAACGTCCTCATCACGGGCAATGCCGAGCTACGCCGCCTGAACCGCGATTTCCGCGGCAAAGACCAGCCCACGGACGTGCTGTCATTCCCCGCGGTTCGTCGGAATGCGGCCCTTGGGAATAAAGACGTCCGCGGCGACATCGCCGGCGAGATTGCGGTATCCGCGACCATCGCGCGCGCCAACGCGCGCCGCCTGGGACACAGCGTCGCGAAAGAGTTGTGCGTCCTCATCCTGCATGGCCTGTTGCACCTAGCCGGCTACGACCATGAGACCGATGCGGGCGAGATGCGCCGCAAAGAAGCGCGGCTGCGCGCGCAGCTCGACCTGCCACCGGCGTTGATCGCCCGCAGTGAACACAGGCGCCGCGAGCCGGGTCGCCGTCCGCCGAAAGCGGGCGGCCGATGATCTGGGCCATCGTTCCCGCCATGGTCGTGCTGCTTGGCCTGCTCACGCTGGCCTCGTACGTAGAGCGCGTCTACAACGAGATGGGCAAATTCCTGGCCCGCGAATTCCAGGAGAACATCGAGTGTTACGAGCGCGAGGTGGAGCCGCGGCTGGGCGTGAGCCGGCAGCGCGCTTCGCTTTCCATGTCGGTGCTCACGCAATTGATCACAGCGGCATTCTCGCTGCTCACCGCGTACTACGTGTTTTTTGACGCTACCTGGAGCGCGGGCGAGCTGGTGCGCGCGGGCGTGATCGTTATTTTCGCCATCATCATCTTCAATCGCCTGCTGCCGTTCGTGCTGTTCACGCGCACGAAGGGAGAATGGCTGCGTCCGTTCCGATTGGTGTTGCGCGTGCTGATCTGGATCGTCTTCCCCATCACCGTGATCCTCGGCTTCGCGCTCTCGGTGGCCGCGCTGGCTGAGACCACGGAGCCCGAGCATCCCGAACATCCTTCCGAGGCGGTGGACGCGCTGATCGAAGCGGGACAGGAAGAGGGCATCCTCGAGGAAGCGGACCGCGACCTCATCCACTCGGTCGTGGAGTTCAGCGAGAAGACGGTGCGCGAGGTGATGACGCCGCGGCCGGAGGTGGTCGCGGTGCCGGCGGCCATGAGTGTGGAGCAGTTCATCGAGCTGCAACGCACCAAGCCGTACTCGCGCGTGCCGGTGTACGACGAGAGCATCGACAAGATCAAGGGCATCGTGTTCGCGCAAGACGTGCTGCAGATCCCCGACTCGGAAGCCAAGCAACGTACCGTGGGCGAGATGATGCGGCAGGCGTACTACGTCCCCGAGACCAAGCGCGTTTCACTGTTGCTGCGCGAGATGCAGCGCGAGAACATCCACATGGCCATCGTGATCGACGAATATGGCTCGCTCGCCGGTATCGTGACCATTGAAGACCTGGTGGAAGAGATCGTCGGCGAGATCCGCGACGAGCACGAAGCCAAGGCCGACATCGTGCACGAGAATCCGAACTCCTACGTTGTGCCCGGCAACATGGATATCGACCGCATCGCGCAGTTGTTCGACCTGCGTCGGGAGCCGCGCGAAGCCACCACGGTCGGTGGGCTGGTGAGCGAGTTGATGGGACGCATCCCCGAAGCTGGCGCGGTAGTGGAAGATGAAGGGCTGCGCTTTGAGGTGCTCGATTCCACCGACCGCCTCATCGAGCGCGTGCGCATCAGCCGTATCGGCGCTCGCGAACCGGATACGAAGGAGCCGCAGCCGAAAGCTTCGCGGCAGAAAGAACCGCGCACCGCCAAGCGCGCCTAAGAGGGACCATGCGCGCAGGATTCGTTTCCATCATCGGGCGGCCCAACGCAGGCAAGTCGACCCTGCTCAACGCGCTCATCGGGCAGAAGGTCGCCATCGTCACGCACAAGCCGCAGACCACGCGCAATCGCATACTTGGCATCCTGAACCTGCGCGCGAAAAAGGGCGTACCCGCGGCGCAGATCGTGCTGGTGGATACGCCCGGCGTCCACAAACCCGATTCGCAACTCAATCGCCGGATGATGCAGGAGGTCTATGACGCGCTCGCCTCGCGTGATCTCACGCTGCTCATCGTGGACGCCACGCAGAAATTCGGCACCGGCGACCAGTTCACGCTCGACGCGGTCAAGAACGCGGGCGGCCCCGTTTTCCTGCTGCTCAACAAAGTGGACGTGGTCCACAAGCAGAAGCTGCTGCCGGTGATGGCGGATTGGAGCCAGCGGCACGAGTTCCAGGAGATCATCCCCATCTCGGCGAAGAAGAAGGAAGGCCTGGAGACGTTGATTGGGAAGATCGCCAACGCGCTGCCCAACGGACAGCCGTTCTTTCCCCAGGACCAGATCACGGACCAGCCCGAGCGCTTTTTGGCGGCGGAGATCATCCGCGAGAAAGTGCTCATGCACACCGCGGAGGAGGTGCCGTACGCGGCCGCCGTCCGGGTGGAGCAGTGGGAGGAGAAAGAGAAAGTCACGCGCATCGCGGCGGCCATCTTCGTGGAGCGCGATGGCCAGAAAAAGATCGTGGTAGGACGCGCCGGCGAGATGATCAAGAGGATCGGCACCACCGCGCGCATCGACATCGAGAAACTGTTGGGCGTGAAAGTCTTCCTGGAATTATTCGTGAAGGTGCAACCGGATTGGCGGCAGTCGCGCGGGTTTGTCGATGACCTGGACTGGCGCAAGCAGTTGCAGGATCTTGGGTCGCTGGAAGAGGAACCGGTCGACGAGTAGCCTGCTTGTTTTTACATTCCGAGCGCAGCGAGGAATCCCTACCGAGCCAAGCATTTTGAGACGATTGGGTTCCCTCGCCGCGCTCGGGAGGCAAATAAAAAACGAACTACTCTTTCACCGCGATCCCCAGCGTCTTCATCTTCCGATACAAGTGTGAGCGTTCCAGGCCGAGGACTTCGGCGGTCCGGCTCACGTTGCCGTGGTTCTCGTCGAGCTTCTTCAGGATGTAGTCGCGCTCGTAAGCGGCGCGCGCCTGGTGCAGCGTCGAGAACTCCGAGCCCTGCCGCTTGGCGCCTTCGCGATAGACGAGCGGCGGCAGATGCTTGCGATCGAGCTTGCCGGCCGTGGGATTCATGATCACGATGCGCTCGATCACGTTGCGCAGCTCGCGGATATTTCCCGGCCAGGCATAGCGCGTGAGCGTCTCGATGGCGTCGTCGGTGATCTCGCGCGAGCGGCGTCCGTAAGCCTGCGCGAAATCCTTAAGGAAGTAGCGCGCCAGCAAAGGAATATCCTCTTTCCGTTCGCGTAAAGGCGGCACGAAGAAGGGGATCACGTTCAGCCGATAGAACAAGTCTTCGCGGAAGTTGCCGCGCGCGATCTCTTCTTCCAGGTCTTTGTTCGTCGACGCGATGACGCGGACATCCGCCGCCACGGCCTCATCGCCGCCCACCGGAGTGAAGCGCTGCTCGTCGAGCGTGCGCAGCACCTTGGACTGCGTCTTCAGGCTCATGTCGCCGACCTCGTCGAGAAAGAGCGTGCCGCCGTCGGCCTTCTGGAACTTGCCTTCCTTGTCGCTGGTGGCGCCGGGGAATGAGCCTTTGCGGTGTCCGAAGAGCTCGCTCTCGATCAGGTCCTCGGGAATAGCGGCGCAGTTCACCTCGACGAACATCGCGTCTTTACGCAAGCTGTGCGAGTGGATGGCGAGCGCGGCCAACTCCTTGCCCACGCCCGATTCGCCGTAGATGAGCACGCGACCGTTGGTGGGCGCCATCAATCCGATCTGCTGGCGCAGCGCCTTCATCGGGACACTGTCGCCCACGATCACGCTTTTCGCGTGCACCTGCTTTTTCAGCTCGCGATTCTCGCCGCGCAGGCGCTTGGCTTCGGCGGCGTGCTTCACCAGAATGAGCGTCTTCTCGAGCTGGAGCGGCTTTTCCAGGAAGTCGTAAGCGCCGAGTTTTGTCGCGCGCACCGCGGTCTCGATGGTGCCGTGGCCGGAGATCATGATGACCTCAGGCGCGTCTTCCATCTCGCGGACTTTCTCGAGTGCGGTAAGGCCGTCCATCCCGGGCAGCCAGATATCGAGCAGCACCACGTCGAAGACGCGATGCGCGACGGCGTCAAGGCAAGCCTCACCGCTCTCCGCGGTGGCGACCTTGTAGCCTTCGTCCTCGAGCACGCCCCGCAGCGATTGCCGGATGGCGGCCTCGTCGTCAACGATCAGGATGTTGAGCATGAGTAGCGTTGGTGTCGCGGTCTGCCGGAGGATGCGCGTCGCCTTCGCTCGCCACCGGCAGCTCGACGATGAAGCGCGCGCCGAGCGGGATATTCTCCTCCACCCGGATGGAGCCGTGATGGTCTTCGATGATGCGACTGACGATGGCCAGGCCGAGCCCAGTGCCGCGTTTCTTGGTGGAAAAATATGGCAGGAAGAGTTTTTCCTTGAGCTCGCGGGTGACGCCGTGTCCGGTATCGGAGACCACGATCTCGACGATGTCCTTGCTGCTGAGCAGCGCAGTCGAGATGTGGATCTCGCGGATGAGCGAATCCTGCATGGCTTCGGCGGCGTTATCCACCAGGTTGGCGACGGCGCGGCGGATCGCCTCAGGGTCGGCGAGCACCTTGGGCAGCGAACGCGCCAGCTCGGTGCGGACGGCGATACCGTCGAGGCGTCCGTTGAACATGGCGAGGGCGCCCTCGATGACGGCGTTGATGTCGGCCGGCTCGGGCTGCGAGGCAGGGAAGCGCGCCAAGGTGGAGAATTCGTCCACCAGCGTGCGCACCGTCTCCACGGCGCCGGCGATGGTCTCCGCGCAACCATGGATCACGGCGATGGATTCTTCGTCGGGGGTGCCGCCGCGCTCCAGGTGCCGCCGGATGCGCTCGGCGGAGAGCGCGATGGGCGTGAGCGGGTTCTTGATCTCGTGCGCCACGCGCCGTGCCACCTCGCGCCACGCCGCCTGCTTCTGTGCCTTCAGCAGGTCTGACAGGTCCTCGAAGACCAGCACGTATCCGAGCCGTTGGCCTTCGTGCTGTAGCGATGCCACGGTGAGCGAGACGTGGACGCGTTCGCGCGCCCCCCCGATCTCCATCTGGCTCGAACTGGTGCCCATGCGGTCGGCCTTGCGCAGCATGTGCTCGATGTCTTCGACCACCTCGGGCGGAAACACATCGCGCAGTTGCGACCCCGGAGTCACGTGCGCAGTCGCAAAGATGCGGAGGAAGACGCGGTTGGTGCGCGTGACGCGGCGATCGTCGTTGAGCGACAGTACGCCGGTGGGGATGCTCTCGAGGATGGTCTCGATCTGCCGGCGCCGCTGTTCCAGCTCCACGTTCGCATCTTCCAGATCGCGGGTGGAAGATTCGATCTGCTTGCGGTTCCCTTCGAGTTCTCCGGCCATGCGATTGAAGGATGCGACCAGCTCTCCCAGCTCGTCGGCCGCGGCGACCTCGATGCGGTAATCCAGGCGGCCTCTCGAGATCTGGTCGGTCGCTTCCGCGAGCGCGGCCACCGGGCGGGTGACGAGCTTGGAGAGGAACAGTGCCAGCCAGGTGGCGGCGAACAACACCAGCACCGTGAGCAGCAGCAGGAATCCCATGTAAGTGCGGCGCACCTGTTTGCGCTGTTGCGCCAGCTCGTAGTAGCGGCGCTGCGTCTGCTCGATCTCGCTGAGCGTGGCGGAAAACTGACCGGGCAGCGGGATGGCCACGATGATCCTGCCGCCGCCCTCGATCGGCGCGCTGCCCAGCACGTACTCTTTGTTCTCCAGAATGAAGGCGGGCAGCTGCTTGCTGTGCGCCTCCGCGGCGGCGGGCAGCTTGGAGCGCATCACTCCCCAGGCTTCGGGAAGGCCGAGGCTGGCCACGCTGTCATCGTCTACCGTGGCCACCGCGAAGCCGCCCTGCAACGTTTTCTCGTGGCGGTGAAACTCGTTCAGCACGGCGGCGTAGTTGCCGGTCGAAAAAGCGCGCTGGACATCCGGCGTGCTGGCAATGGATTCCGCTTCGGTGCGCGCATCGTCGGCGGCGTAGCGCGCCATCATCGTCGCCACCCGTCCAGACTCCTCGCGCAGCTCCTCCACCGGCCCGGAAAACCACTTCTCGATGGAGCGGTTCATCAGCAGGTAGGCGAACTGGAAGAGGAAGATCACGGGCAGGAACGAGAGCAACAACGCGCCCACGACCATGCGCGTGCGGAACTTGGAGCCCGGCACGCCGATGCGCCGCTCGGCATAGAGCTTGAGCAGGTTGCGTCCGAGGACGAAGGTGAGCGCGACGAAGACAAGGAAGATCAGCGCCGAGAGCGCGCTGAACAGCAAGGTCTGCTCCGAGGTCTCCGGACGCAGAAAGGTCAGATTGAACGCGGTCTGCGAGGCCAGCGCCACGAACAGCAGCACCACCACCACCAGCAGGATGATGACGCCGGTCTTGCGGCGCCTGCCGGAACTGCTCGCGTTCTCAGGATTTGTGGCCATTCAGGAGACGCTCCGGCGCGGAGCCATGCCGACTGCGTTCAGTTGCCGGAGCTTGTCCGCCATTATAGTCGCTTGAAAACAAGCGCTCTGTTTTTGCAGATGTTTTGCGGGTCCGGCGCGTTAGCGCGGCAGGAACTTCTCCAGCGGACATCCGGCGCAGCTCGCCTGCGCGCCGCAGAACTCTTTGCCGGCGCGCACGATCAAGCCGTGGAACTCGTTGAACTGATGCGCCTGCTCGCCGCGTTGCGCGCGGCTCATGCGGGAAGGCGAATGCATCGGCTGGCTGCCGCGCGGCAGATCGCTTCCCACATCCGCCAGTGCGCGTTCTCCGAGCCCGCGCAGCTCGTCATACTTTGCTTTCGCCGGGACAAGGTCGTGGCGCTCGAAGATGCGCCGCGTGTACGCGTCCACCACGAACACGGGATGTCCCCCGGCATAGAGCAGGATGGAATCCGCCGTCTCCGGACCGACGCCGTGGAGCGCGAGCAGCTCGGCGCGCAGCGTCTCCGTCGGCCGCGCGAACATGCGATCGAGCGAGCCGCCGTAAGCCGCATCCAGCCACGCGACAAAACGTTTCAGCCGATGCGCCTTCTGCTTGTAGTAGCCCGACGACCGCACCAGCGCGGCCAGGTCCGGTTCGGGCGTGGAGCGGATGCCGGCGAGTGAGAGCTTGCGGGCACGCCGCAGGCTGCGCATAGCTTTTTCCACGTTCGTCCACGAGGTGTTTTGCGTCAGGAAGGCGCCGACGATCACCTCGAAGCGCGACTGCGCCGGCCACCAGTGCTGCGCTCCCCAGCGCGCCAGCAGGGCGGCATAATAGCGCCGGACAGCGCTTTCCGGGCGTGGCTGGCGGCGGGTTTTTATGCGGGTGCGCACGCTTTCAGTGTACTTCCAAAGGCGCAGCGGAAATCGCTCTCCCGATTCAGCGAAACACCCGATTCCGTAAACCGAGCTTTGGGTTGCCGAGTTCGCGTCCGGTTACCAATCGAGCAACAATTCTCGATTGACAATTTGTGTCAATGCGACATACGATGCGCGCACATCTTTCCCCCATAGTTTCACGGCCCCGCGCACCCGGGGGCGCAGTACGAATCCAGTTCCGATCGGAAAAAGGAAGTATGTCGCAGCGTCTCGGCGATCTGCTGGTCAAAGAAAAAGTCATCACCTCGGAGCAACTGGAACAGGCGCTCAAGGCCCAGAAAGAGCAAGGGACGCGCCTGGGTTCAGCGCTGGTGAAGCTGGGCTTCCTCTCCGACGAAGACGTCACTAACTTCCTCTCCCGCCAGTATGGCGTGCCGGCCATCAACCTCTCGTTCTTCGAGATCGATGGCTCGGTGGTCAAGCTGATCCCGCAGGAGACGGCGAAACGCTACCAGATCCTGCCCCTCTCGCGCGTGGGCGCGTCGCTCACCATCGCGATGGTCGATCCCACCAATGTGTTCGCCATGGACGACATCAAGTTCATGACCGGCTTCAACATCGAGCCGGTGGTCGCCAGCGAGAGCGCGATCATGGAGCACATCGAGAAGGCCTACGGCTCCAGCCAGGAAGACGACATGGAGAAGGTCATGGCGTCGGTGGCGGAGATGGGCGGCGATGCGGACGTGGAGCTCACCGAAGATCCCACCGAGATGGGACTGAACGAGCTGGAGAAGGCGGCCGACGAAGCGCCCATCGTGAAGCTCGTGAACCTGATCCTGACAGACGCGGTGAAGCGCGGCGCCAGCGACATCCACGTAGAGCCGTACGAGAAGGAATATCGCGTGCGCTTCCGCATCGACGGCATGCTGCACTCGATCATGAATCCGCCGGCGAAGTTGAAGGACGCCATCACGTCGCGCATCAAAATCATGGCCAAGCTCGACATCTCGGAAAAGCGCCTGCCGCAAGACGGACGCATCATGCTGAAGATGCAGATCGGCGGCAAGAAGAAGCAGCTCGATTACCGCGTGAGCACGCTGCCCACGCTGTGGGGCGAGAAGATCGTGATGCGCTTGCTCGACAAAGAGAACCTGCGTCTCGACATGACCAAGCTCGGCTTCGAGCCCGAATCGCTGGAAAAATTCACCAAGGCCATCCTGAAACCCTATGGCATGGTGCTGGTCACCGGCCCCACAGGCTCGGGCAAGACGAACACGCTCTACTCCGCCATCTCGCGGCTGAACCAGCCCGACACCAACATCATGACGGCGGAAGATCCGGTCGAGTTCCAGCTCTCCGGCGTGAACCAGGTGCAGATGAAGGAATCCATCGGGCTGAACTTCGCCGCCGCGCTGCGCTCGTTCCTGCGGCAAGACCCGAACATCATCCTGGTGGGCGAGATCCGCGACTTCGAAACCGCCGAGATCGCCATCAAGGCCGCGTTGACGGGCCATCTGGTGCTTTCGACGCTGCACACCAACGGCGCGCCGGAGACCGTCAGCCGCCTGATGAACATGGGCATCGAGCCCTTCCTGGTCGCGACCTCGGTGCACATGATCGTGGCGCAGCGCCTGGTGCGCCGCGTCTGCGCCGAGTGCAAAGAAGAAGTCAACTTGCCGCCGCACGCGATGATCGAGGCCGGCTTCACGCCGGAAGAATCGAAGACGGCAAAAGTCTTCAAGGGCAAGGGCTGCACCGTCTGCGGCAACAGCGGATACAAAGGACGCTGCGGCCTGTACGAAGTCATGGAGATCGACGACGAGGTGCGCGAGCTGATCCTGATCGGCGCGTCGGCGGTGGAGTTGAAGAAGAAAGCCATCGAACGCGGCATGATCACTCTGCGCCGCAGTGGATTGATCAAGGCGATGTTAGGCCAGACCACGCTGGAAGAAGTGGCGCGCGAGACGGTCCACTAAACCCTGGTCCACTAGACAGCAGCTTCAGTAAGAGAAGGTTCAGTAGGAAGCGAAGGGAAGATACGGAATGCCGACAGCAACGCTCAGCGATCTGCTCAAGAAGATGCTGGAGATGAATGGCAGCGACCTGCACATCACCACCAACTCGCCGCCGCAGGTGCGCGTGCACGGCCACTTGCAGCCGCTCGACATGCCGCCGCTCACGCCCTCCGACACCAAGTCGCTGGCTTACAGCGTGCTCACCGACGCGCAGAAGCACCGCTTCGAAGAGAATCTGGAACTCGACTTCTCCTTCGGACTGAAGGGGCTGGCGCGCTTCCGCGGCAACTGCTTCAACCAGCGCGGCGCCACCGCGGCTGTATTCCGCGTGATCCCCTTTGAGATCAAATCCTTCCAGCAATTGGCGCTGCCGCAGGTAGTGGCCAAGCTGTGCGACCGTCCGCGCGGACTGATCCTGGTGACCGGCCCCACGGGCTCGGGGAAATCCACCACGCTCGCTGCCATGCTCGACAAGATCAACACCGAGCGGCACGAGCACATGATCACCATCGAGGATCCCATCGAGTTCGTGCACCAGCACAAGAACTGCCTGGTCAACCAGCGCGAAGTGCACTCGGATACCAAGGGCTTCACCGAGTCGCTGCGCGCCGCGCTGCGCGAGGACCCGGACATCGTCCTCATCGGCGAGATGCGCGATCTGGAGACGATCGAAGCGGCACTGCGCATCGCGGAAACGGGCCACCTTACTTTCGGCACCTTGCACACCAACTCGGCGTCGTCCACCATCAACCGCGTGATCGACGTGTTCCCATCGCACCAGCAGTCGCAGATCCGCGCCCAGCTCTCGCTCGTGCTGGAGGGCATCCTTTGCCAGGCGTTGCTGCCCAAGATCGGCGGACAAGGACGCGCCATGGCGATGGAGATCCTGGTGCCCAACGCCGCCATCCGCAACCTGATCCGCGAAGACAAGATCCACCAGATCTATTCCGCCATGCAGTCGGGCCAGGAAAAGTTCGGCATGCAGACGTTCAACCAGTCGCTCGCTACGCTCTACCTGACCAAGCAGATCTCGCTGGACACGGCGCTGATCCGCTCGTCGAATCCGGATGAATTGCAGGAGATCATCAATCGCGGCGGAGGCTTGAACCGGCCGGCATCGGCAGCGGCGGCCAAGCGGTAAGTAGAAACAGGAGATCGGACACGCACTAGAACCAGCAGTCGGGGAATCGTAAGGGGAGGTCAGTCATGCCAGTATTCACATTCACGGGAACGGACGCCGCCGGGAAAAAAATCACCGGCGAACGCGCGTCCGAGAGCAAGGGTTCGCTTGAGGCCGCGCTCAAGCGCGAGCGCATCCGTCCCTCCAAGATCACGGAGAAGGGCAAGGAATTCGCGCTGCCCAAGATCGGCGGCGGCGGGGTGGCCACCAAGGACATCGCCATCTTCTTTCGCCAGTTCTCCGTCATGATCGATGCCGGCCTCCCGCTGGTGCAGTGTCTCGAGATCCTGGGCGCCAACCAGGAGAATCCCGCCTTCCAGAAATGTCTGGCGGGCGTGCGCGCCTCGGTGGAAGGCGGCTCCACGCTCGCCAACGCCATGCGTGGCTTTCCCAAGATCTTCGATGACCTCACCGTCAACATGGTGGAGGCGGGCGAGACCGGCGGTATTCTCGACCTCATCCTGCAGCGCCTTGCCACCTACGTTGAAAAAGCGGTGAAGTTGAAGTCGGCCATCAAGTCGGCGATGATCTATCCCGTCTCGGTCATCGGCATCGCGCTCTTGGTCGTGGCCGGCCTGCTCAAGTTCGTGGTTCCCACCTTCGCCAACCTGTTCGCCGGCTTGGGCGTGGAACTGCCGCTGCCCACCAAGATCGTGATGGGCTTGAGCGCTTTTGTGCAGACCTTCTGGTGGGGGCTGATCGGCCTCCCCATCGCCCTCTTCTTCGGCATCAAGCAGGTGCGCAAGTCGCCGCAGGGCCGCTACTTCCTCGACAAGATGCTGCTCAACACGCCGATTCTCGGCATGCTGCTGCGCAAGATCGCGGTCGCGCGCTTCACCCGCACCCTCGGTACGCTGATCACTTCCGGCGTCCCCATCCTGGAAGGCCTCTCCATCACCGCCCGCACCTCGGGCAATGCGGTGCTCGAGGAAGCGCTGTTGAAGGTGCGGAAGGCGATCGAGGAAGGCCGCACCATCGTGGATCCGCTGCGTGAGTCGGGCGTCTTCCCCAACATGGTGACGCAGATGATCGGCGTTGGTGAAGCCACCGGCGCGATGGACGCCATGTTGCAGAAGATCGCCGACTTCTACGAGGACGAAGTCGACGCTGCCACCAAAGACATGCTCACCCTGATGGAGCCGTTGCTGATCGGCTTCCTCGGCGTGGCTGTCGGCGGCATCGTGATCTCGCTGTACATGCCGCTGTTCTCGCTGATCGCCAAGCTCTCCGGCTAGAACACGACCGGTCCCAAGGCTGTCGTCTGGAACCGCAGCAACGAACGCAGCCGTAGTGTGCTTGGGGGACCGAGGAAGCACGATGGCAACTGATTTCAACGAGCGCACCTGGCTCACCTGGCTGGCGAAGGTCCGCATCATCATCATCACCTTCCTGCTGGCCATCGAGCTGGCCATCACGCGCCTGACGCCGACGCCCGTCCCCGAGCGCCTGTTCGTCAGCGTGATCGTGCTCTGGTTCACCATCGCCGTCTTCTACGTGCTGCTGCTCTTTCTCTGGGACGACTATCGCAACCAGGCGCGCCTGCAGGTCTTCAGCGATCTCGTCTTCACCACCGCGGTCGTCTATCTCACCGGCGGACAAGACACCTCGTTCATCTTCCTGTACCCGCTGGTCATCATCATGGCCAGCATCCTGTTCTCGCGCGCCTGGGCATACTTGACGGCGGCGCTGTCGTTCATCGCCTTCGGTGTTCTGGTCGAACTAACCTACTTCGACACCATTCACTCCTACTCCACCACGCGCCCTGATCCAAAGTCGCTGCAGGCGGCGATCTTCATCAACCTGTTCGCCTTCATGGCCATCGCGTATCTCGCCACCAGCCTGAGCAACAAACTGCGCATGGCCGACGTGGAACTCGCCGGCGTGAGCGGCGCGCTCGAGAACTTGCAGGCGCTGCATGAGAACATCATCAACTCGATGTCCGGCGGCTTGATCACCACCGGGCTCGATGGACGCGTCTCCGTGGTCAACGCGCAGGCGGAGAAATTGCTGGAGCGTCCCGCGCACGAGCTGTTGGGGCGTCCCATCGCGCAGCTCTTCCTCGACCGTCTGCCCGACGTGCGTTCCGCCACCGCGCACTCCGAGGTGCGCTACAGCGCACCGCAGCAGCAGGAGAAGACGCTGGCCGTGACGGGCTCCGCGCTGGTCGTCCCTGAGCGCGGCGTGCTGGGACACGTCTACACCTTCGACGATCTCACCGACATCCGCCGCCTCGAGCGCGAGGTGCGCATGCGCGATCGCCTTGCCGCCGTCGGCCGCATGGCCGCCGGCATCGCGCACGAGATCCGCAACCCGCTCTCCTCCATCGGCGGCTCGGTGAAAGTGCTCTCCTCCATCGCGACGCTCACCGAAGAACAGCGCGAGCTGCTCGAGATCGTCACCCGCGAGTCTGACCGGCTGAATTCCATCGTCACCGACTTCCTCATCTTCTCGCGCGAGAAGAATTATCGCTTCACGCGCTGCGACCTGCGGTCATTGATCGAAGACACGCTGACCTTGCTGGAGAACCGGCCTGCGGCGGGTGGCCCGCCCGTGCGCATCGAGCGCGACTTCCAGGCCGCCGAGGCTTGGGCCGTGGTCGATGGCGACAAGATGAAGCAGGTCTTCTGGAACATCTGCGAGAACGCCATGCGCGCCATGCCTGAGGGCGGGACGTTGCGCGTCTCGCTGGCTGCGACCGAGAGCATGTGGCGCATCAGTTTCCGCGATAGCGGCCCGGGATTGACCAGCGCGCAGATCGAAAAGATCTTCGAGCCCTTCCAATCGCAGTTCGAGGAAGGCACCGGGCTGGGACTGGCCATCGTCTACCAGATCGTGCAGGCGCACGAAGCCTCCATCAGCGTGCGTTCGACGCCGGGCGCGGGCGCGGAGTTCATCCTGGGAGTGAAGTGGCAGCGGGCGGAAGCTCCGGTGCGCCTGCCGCGCGCGATCGCGGCGGGAAAGGCGGCGCATGGCTAGCCTGCTCGTTTGCGACGATCGCCGCGACACCTGCTCGATGCTCGAGATCGCTTTCCGCAAGGACGGCCATCGCGTCGAGACCGTCGCCGCCGCCGAGGCCGCGATCAAGAAGATCGATGGCGCGCTCTACGACGTCATCATCACCGACATCAACATGCCCGGCATCAACGGCATCGAAGTGCTGAAGCACGCGCGCCGCGTCTCGCCCGATTCTGCCGTCATCCTCATCACCGGCTTTGAGGACTACGAAGCCGCGGTGTCCGCGGTGAATGCCGGCGCCTTCGGATACATCCACAAAGGTCCCAGCCTGCTCGAAGAGCTGCGCGTGTTCCTGGGACGCGCGCTCATGCTCAGCGACTTGAAGCGCCAGAACCTGGCGTACAAGCGCGACGCCTCCGCGCGCAATTCGCTCGACAACATCATCGGCACCAGCGCCGTGATGGAAGACTTGAAGGTCACCATCCGCACGGTTGCTCCCACCGGCTCCACCGTGGTCATCTTCGGAGAGAGCGGCACCGGCAAAGAGCTGGTGGCGCGCGCCGTGCATGATTGTTCACCGCGCGCGGACGAGCCCTTCATCTCCATCAACTGCGGCGCTTTTCCCGAGACCCTGCTCGAAAGCGAGCTCTTCGGCTACGTGAAGGGCGCCTTCACCGGCGCCAACCAGAACAAGCGGGGACTGTTCGAGGTGGCTTCCGGCGGTACCGTGTTCCTCGATGAGATCAGCGAGATGTCGCTGGCGATGCAGGTCAAGCTGCTGCGCGTGCTGCAGGAGCGCGTGATCCGCCCGGTGGGCGGCACGCAGGAGATCGCCATCGACGTGCGCATGATCGCCGCCACCAACAAAGATCTGGAAAGCATGGTCACGGAGAAGACCTTCCGCGAAGATCTCTATTACCGCATCAGCGTGATCCCGATCTTGGTGCCGCCGCTGCGGCTGCGCCGCGAAGACGTGGCTCCGCTCGCCCACCACTTCCTCAAGAAGTACGCGCCGGCGGCAGGCAAGGGCATCCATCGCATCGCCAAGAAGGCCATCGACGCGCTGAGCGGCTTTGACTGGCCGGGCAACGTCCGCCAACTGGAGAACACCGTAGAACGCGCGGTGGCGATGGAAGCCACCGACGAGCTTCACATCGAGCTGCCGGCGGAACGCACGCGCCCGGCCGCGGCCGGCGTGGGCGGGAACGGCGCAGCCAACGTCCCCTCGAACGGCATGGACATGGAGCGCTACGTCGCCGACGTGGAGCGCGCGCTGCTGCAATCCGCGCTGCGCCAGTCCGGCGGAGTGCAAACCAAGGCGGCCGAGATGCTCAAACTTTCCTACCGCAGCTTCCGCCACCTGATGAAGAAGTACGAGCTCTAGCTATACTGGCTGGGGTCACTTTCAAACGTCATGCGCTACTTGCTTCGCTTCCTCTGGAACGCCTCGCGCGGCCACCGGCTCGCGCCCTGGCGCAGTCCGTATCTCAGGTGGCGCATCGAGACCTACGCCGGCTTGAAGGCGGATAAGATCGGCTTCTTCGAGTTCTGGCGCTTCATGTGGAAGGAGCGCAACCAGCTCGGACGCTTCCTGCAATGGACGAGTGACATGGATCGTTACGCGCGCCCCAAACCACGGAACCCTTGATTTCAGATTTCAGATTTCAGATTGCAGATTGCAGATTGCAGAATCAAAATCGCAGATTTCAGACTTCAGTCAGAAGAATTCAGAATCGGTCGCTCGCGAAGCTAACCTTTTATTCTGCAATCTGAAATCTGCAATCTGAAATTTCCTACCCCGCCGGCGCGGCGGCGTGTTCGGTTTCAAACAGCACGCCCACGTCGGAGCCTTTGTCCGCTCCCACCAGGCGCGCGGCCGAACTGCGGTTGGCGGCGATCTCGAGGTATCCCATGCTGCCCAGCACGCCGAAGATCTCGCCCGCCGCGCCGCCCGAGTAGGTCTCGCGCATGCGTGTGACTTCGCTCTTGCCGATCAGGATCTTGAACGGAGGCGGGTCGGGCTGGAACAGTTGTGGCACTTCCTTGGGGGTGAAGTTGGTGATCAGGTTGCCGAACTTGTCGGCCTTGAGCACCACACCCTTCATCAACTTCTCGTTCACCGGCTTGGGCCGCGGCGCGGCAAAGCGGACGAAATCCGTGATCTCCTCGCCAAACTTCGCCACCTCCACGCCCTTGCTCAGCCAGCCGGCAACGGCGGAGAACAGGTCGCGGCCGTGGAACGTGTTGCTCATCGGTTGCAGGAAGTAGTGTTCGGCGGTGATGTGGCGCACGCTCAGCCGCTCTTCGCGCTCATAGACGAGCGAGAGCACGCCGTTATCGGGCGCGAGGAAGATGTGCTTCTCCGCCGTCACCAGGATCGGACGCCGGTTCGTTCCCACGCCCGGGTCCACAATGACCATGTGCACGGTGTCGGAAGGGAAGTACTTGTAGGACTGCGCAATGGTCAGCGCGCCGTCGAGGATATCGAAGGAGTGGACGGAGTTGCAGATGTCCACGATCTTCGCCTCAGGATTGATCGTGAGGACCACCCCCTTCATCGTCCCCACAAAATGGTCGGAGGCGCCGAAGTCGCTGGTCAGGGTGAGCAAACGCTGGGCCAAAGAATCTCCCCTCGGAAGCGCGAGTGTAGACGCGGAAGGCTCTCGGAAAGTATCGCGGGCGAGCCGCCCAAGTCAAGGAATGCCGCCGCTGCACTTGGCAAGTAGGGCCCGAGGCCTTAGCCTGTTCGCGCTGGTTGTAAGGAAAAGGGGGGAAGACGATGAAACGAGCGCTCGTGTCATTTACCTTGCTGCTGCTGGCCGCCACGTTGGGATTTCCCAGCGACAAGAACAACGACAGGAACGACGAGACCAAGCAGGTGAAGCAAGTCCGCGAGACCGAGCTTGCCTTCGCCGCCGCGGCCCGCGCCAAGGATGTGGAGAAGGTGATTTCCTTCTTCGACGATGATATCCACTTCTTCCACCAGGGACAGATGCTGAGTGGGGTCGAAGCCGAGCGGAAGAATTGGACTGGCCTGCTGACCGATCCGAACCTGAGCATCACCTGGAAGCCGGAGATCGTCGAAGCCTCGGGCGGCCTCGGCTACACCACGGGCCCGTTCGAGATCCGCGTGAAGCAGGCCGGCGGCACCGAGGTCATCACCCGCGGCCGTTACGTCACCATCTGGCGGCGTAAGGCCGACGGCTCGTGGAAGGCCGCCATCGATATCGGCAACCAGGCTCCCGCGGAAAAGAGGTAAACCGGCTGTTTCTCGCGGTAGAGTTCGACCCCCACGGCGGTGCTCGCCGCGTCGAACGCGTCTCGCGGGCGCGAGTGACAAGCCGCGGAAAAATGTGCCACAATGAAGCAGTAACGACGCGCCTGCTCGGGCGCGTGCCGTACGCCACACTCCTCAGTAGCTCAATGGCAGAGCATCCGGCTGTTAACCGGAGGGTTGTAGGTTCGAGTCCTACCTGAGGAGCCATTCTTTCAACAGCTTAGATTCCTCTGCGCTCTGTCTGCGCTCCGTTTGCACGAAAGGCAAGCGCGGCCACTCTCCTACTGGCCGTGGCCATCTCATCGGTGACCACGTCTCCATAAATGTTCATGGTGGTGCGGATGTCCGCGTGACGCATCATCTTTTGTTGGACGGCGAGCGGAGTGCTC
>JALYLW010000128.1 GCA_030774055.1 Acidobacteriota bacterium | reverse complement strand
CCATGGAGCTCGACGCGGTGAGTGGATTCCGCGAGTGGGCGCTGCGCATGAAGCGCCAGCTCGATGATGCGCTCCAGACCGACGTCCGGGGCGTGCATGTGGACATGACGCTCGACCGCGAGATCTTTGCCGCGCTGCTCGACATCGTGCCGCCCGGCGTGGACGAGCTGTTCGCCGTCTTTAGGATTCTGGACCTGGTCACCGCGAAGCAGGGAAAAGTGATCATCGACATGGCCCCGACCGGGCACGCGCTCGACCTGCTGCGCATGCCCGACCGCATGTTGTTGTGGTCGCGCCTGCTGTTGAAAAGCCTGGCATCGCACCGTACACTACCGCTCGCGCGCGAGATCGCGGTGGAAGTGGCGACCATCGGACAACGCGTGCGCGAGCTGTCCCAAATGCTGCGCGATGCCAAGCGGGTGCGGCTCTGGGTGGTGATGCTCGCCGAGCCGCTGCCCGATCGCGAGACGCGGCGGCTGCTCGCGGCGCTGGCGGAGTTGAAAGTGGCGCCGGCGGCCGTCTTCGTGAATCGCGTGATCTTTCCGGACGATGCCGCCGGATGCCGCCGCTTGGAGCGGGCGCGTGCCTGGCAACTGGCGACACTCGCACGCCTGCGCGCGGGCAGCGCGGACCTTTTCGTGGTGCGCGACTTCGGCCACGAGATCCACGGGCGCAAAGGGCTCGAGACTTTCACCCGCGAACTGTGGCGACTTGCTTAGAAACCAGAAAGCCGCGTGAAGAAGACTACGTGAAGAACGTGCGCAAATCCGTGTCCCACCGAAAAGCGGGCAAGCGGGCGCAGCCGCGCGGGCGCACCAAGAAGTCCGCCGGCAAGAAGTCCGCCGGCAAGAGATCTGCGGGCAAGAAGTCCATCCGCAAGGCATCCATCAGCAGCGCAATCGCGAAGAAGCCGCCGCAGGCCGTGGGGCGCGTCCTCTACCTCTACGGCATCGCGCGCAGCGGCCAGCAGTCGCCCCCGCACGCGCCGGGCGTGGATGGCGTGGTGAGCGTGGAGGCCGTCTCCAGCTCCGGCCTCACGTGCTGGATCAGCCGTGTGGACGCGCACGAGTTCGGCGACGAACTGGAGCGCAACATCGAGAACCTGGACTGGCTGGCGGAGGCAAGCGTGCGCCATCAGCGCGTGGTGGCTGAACTCTCTGCCCGCGACACCGTGCTGCCGGCCCGCTTTGGCACCGTCTTCATCAGCGAAAAAACGCTGTTTGCCGACGTGGCCGGACGGAAGAAAGATCTGCAAGCCGCGCTACGCCGCCTCGCCGGCACCGAGGAATGGGGAGTGAAAGTCTTTCAGTCCGAACCGGAACGTCCCACGGTTGCGGCGGAGAGTGGGCGCGACTACCTGCGGCAGAAGGCGGCCATCCTCAAGCCGGCAGCTCCGGCGCAACTTTCGGTAGAGGTGAAGGAATTCGCGCAGGCGCTGGCCAAGGTCGCTGCCGACGCGGTTCCCGGCGGCAAGCTGTCCGGCGGACAGCGCGGCTTGGAGTGGCAGGCTTCGTTCCTCGTCCGGCGCAACGACCGCAAGCAGTGGGATGAGGTGCTGGGAAGATATGCGCGGCGTTGGGGAGCGGAACGGCGCATCGAATGTACCGGCCCCTGGCCTCCTTATTCCTTTGTGAGTGAACGTGGGTGAGCAAGCATTTTGTGGGTGACCATTTTGTGGGTGACCATTTTGTGGGTGAGCATTTTGTGAGTGACCATTTTGTGAGTGACCATGGCCGCTGATCCCGAATTGCTGGTCGCCAGCACCGCGCCCGAGCTCGAGATCTCGTTGCTTGACGTGATCGACCACGTCTTGAACTCCGGCGTGGTCATCCAGGGCAGCATCGTGATCTCCATCGCCGGAGTGGACCTGGTGTATCTCGGGCTGAACGTCGTGTTGACCTCGGTGGAGACCGCGCTGCGCAGCGTGGAAGAATCGGAGCGGCGCGCGTTCAAGACCCGCGCCCCCGCTAGCATGCCTCGCCATTAGAATCGACTCCGTGCTGCTTCTCTATTGCATGACGAAAGCGGACTCGGCTGCCGCCGGCGCGCCGGGTGTGGGCGTGGGCGAAGCCCGGTTGCTGCGCGCCGACTTCGTGACCAGCGGCGAGGCTGGCGTCGCGTGCTGGTATTCGGAAGGCGGCGTTGCCGGCGGAGCGGCAAAAGACGACCTGCTCGCGTTCCATCGCGTAGTCCACACATTCTTCCAGGCGGGAGCGGTGGTCCCTTTCCGCTTTCCGACCACGCTCGCGGATACCGCCGCGCTCTCGGCGTGGTTGCAGAGCAACGCGGTGGCGGTCGAGCGCGAGCTCGAGCGGCTGACCGGCATGGTGCAGATGGAGCTGCACGTCACGGCCGAGCAAGACTCGGCCAAAAAGGATTCGACCCCGAGCGGCGGTCGCGAGTACCTGGAAGCGCGGCGCGACGCGCAAAGCGCGTTGCGCGAAGCGGCGGCGGCGGCGCGGCAGAGGGTGGCCGGATTAGCGGTGGAGTGGCGTGAGCGCGAGACGCGCGCGGGCTTGCGCTGCTACGCTCTGGTAGCCCGCGGGCAAGAGCGCGAGTTCGCGGCAAGGATCGAAAAGATTGACGGCAGCGGCGCGCTGGATCTCGGAGCCGCGGTGCGCGTGGCGCGGGTGCGGGTAACGGGCCCGTGGCCGCCGGCCGAGTTTCTCGACGCTGCGTTGACGACACCCTCATAAACGAAAGACGGCCATAACGAAAGACGGCATGAGCGAGCGTTCCAAGAACGACGAGCCGCGGCAAGTCTCCGCCGACGAGGTGACCTCTGCCGTCAGCGACCTGAAGCGCCAGCTCGAAAACACCGTCCACGGCACGACTGAGCGCATCGACTGCGATTCCGAGTCGCTGGAGCAAGGTCTCGCCAAGCTCGTTCTCGGACTGATCGAGCTGCTGCGGAAGGTGCTGGAGCGGCAGGCGATCCGGCGCATGGAAGGTGGTACGCTGGCCGATGCGCAGGTCGAGGAGATGGGGCAGGCGCTGATGAAGCTGGAGCAGAAGATCACCGAGCTGTGCGAGCAGTTCGGGCTGCGGCCGGAGGACCTAAACCTGGGAATCGCCGTAGGGGACCTGGGTGGCCAACTGCCGGAGAAGGGCGCCGGGAAAGAATCGGACGATAAGTAGCAGAAAACACGAGAGTTGCTGCTAGGTGTGGAGCGGGGCAGGGTCCGACACCAGACAACGAGATTTTTTCGCAGGGAGGAGCGGCTTCCTGCATCCTAATTCAGTGAGAACGTCGCAAGTTGGCGCGGCGTTTCCCCCCGGCCCCCGTAGCCAGTTTCCAAATAGTGCTGCTAGAATGACCAACTCGTCTCGGCCTGTTGCGCGTCCGGCCAGTCCGAAGAGAGCGGCTAGCGGTTACAGCTCCACCACGGAAGGCGCATGGACCGAACCCCGACTGTAGCTGGAACAACAAACCTGGTCGACATCCTCGATCGGATCTTGGACAAAGGTCTGGTCGTTGCCGGGGACATTCGTGTCTCGCTGGCGAACGTTGAATTGTTGACCATCCGCATCCGGCTGCTGATCTGCTCGGTGGACAAAGCCGAACAGATCGGGCTGAACTGGTGGAAGCACGACCCGAATCTCACGGTAGGAAGAGCACGCCCGCCGCAGCGCAGGAATCTGCCGGCGCCTGGGCCTTCCGACCGGGAAAACATCGCGCCGCGGAAAGCTACGGCGCGGCGCACGAAGTAAACAGGATCTCAGGAGGACCCTCAGATGGCTGTTGAACGCGTATCCGGCGGTTCCAGTCTTATTGACGTACTCGATCGCATACTGGATAAAGGGATCGTGATCGATGCGTGGGTGCGCATCTCGCTGGTCGGCATCGATCTGATCACGGTCGAAGCGCGCGTCGTGGTCGCTTCCATCGACACGTACCTGAAGTACGCCGACGCGGTTGGTCTCGTTGGCCTGGTCTCGCGTCCGCAGCTCGCCGAGAGGGGAAAAGAAGCCGCCGAAGTCGAGATCGAAGCGCCGGTACGCCGGCCGCGTCCGGCCGCACGCCGGGGAGCAGCACGTCGCTAGCCCTGGTGGTTGATCGCTTGCTGCTGATCTGCAGGTGCGCAGGATGGCCACGCCACAGATGCGTCTGACCACAGTCACCCAACTCCCCGCCCAGCGCCGCGTCGCGGCGCTACGCCGCCGTTCGGCGTTGCGCCTGCTCGACGTCGAGCGCTCGGAAGATATCTTCCCCGTCCTGCTGGAAGAGGTGATGGCACTCGGGTTTCGGCGCGCCGTGATCGCCGCGCTCGACGCGGATACGGGCGAGTTGGTCCCCACCGAATCGGTCAACGCCGGCAAGCAGTTCATCCAGCAGTTCCAGACCACGGTCTATGCCAGCGAGAATCCGATCGTGGGCGTGTTGCACAACATGCAGCCCGCGGTGCTGCCGCAGAGCAATCCCAAACATTCGCTGTATTGCCATCCGCTGGTCTACCGCAATCGCACCATGTGCTGGGAGGCGGAGCGGAAACATCGCACCGACTGTCTCGCGCTGGTGAACTTCAGCACGCCGCAGCCTTTCCAGTTGCGCGGGCAGACGTGCGCGGTGTGCGACATGCGCTCCTACGCCGGCGTGGTGGGCGTGGAGCTGAATGGTGCCGTATCGGAGCGCGACCTGGGCGAACTGCGCGCCCTCATCGAGCTGGCCAACCGCTACCTTTCGCGCTTGTTCAAGGTGGAGCACTACTACAACCGCATGCGCGACATGGATACCACCATTGCGCAGATGCAGACCATGATGCAGAGCATGTCCGACCCGGTGATCCTGACGGACACGCATCATCGCGTGATCACGCAGAACCGCGCCGCCGAGCAGTTCTTCAAGCTGCCGGAGGAGACCACCGAAGGCCTGGTGCGGGCGGTGGAACTCAACAATCTTCTGTTCTCCGCGGCGCTATCGTCCATGGCGATGGGCGGGGAAGACGCTTCCCGCGACCTCACGCTGGTGGATCCGATCGAAGGTGAAGAGCTGCTGTTCGAGGCGGTGACCACGCCCACCTTCACGCGTGACAGTATTCGCACCGGCCTGGTCACGGTGATGCGCAACGTGACCGACCTGCGGCGTGCCGACGAAGAATTGCGCCTCAACTTCGAGCGCCTGCTGGCGGCGGAAGAAGTGGTGCGCCAGGACCGCGACCGCCTGAACCTGATCGTCGAGAACGTGGGCGACCCCATCGTGGTGGCCGACTCGGCGGGCAAGGTCGTGCTGCTCGATCCCCTGGCGCAAGAGCTGTTTGGCCGCGCCAAGGAAGGCAAGATCGAGCCCCAGGTGGTGAAGAACCTGGCCAAGCTCGACGCCTACATCATGGGGTTCACCTTCTCATTCTCCGACCGCGAGAATACGCCGCTGCGGTTGTGGAGCCCGAGCACGCGCGGCGAGGTAGAGTACGACGCCCGCTCCGGCAAGATCTACGACGTCCGCGGACAGGTCGCCTACACCGTCAGCGTGCTGCGCGACCTCACACCGCTGCGCAAGGTGGAGCAACTGAAGGTGGAGCGGCGCATGCTCGAGATCGAGAAATTCGCCGCCACCGGCCGCCTCGCCGGCACCATCGCGCATGAAGTGAATAATCCGATGGAGGCGATCAAGAACGCCATCTACCTGCTGGCGGATGGCGTGAAGCCGGAGAAGCAGCCGGTCTACGACATCCTGAAAGGCGAGACGGAGCGCGTGGCGCGCATCGTTCGCCAGATGCTCGGCCTGTATCGCACCAGCGAGCAGGCCGGCTCCATGGACATCAACAGCGTGATCGAAGACACCCTGCTGCTGTTCACCCGCCAATTGCAGCGCAACGGCGTGGTCGCGCTCACCGACCTCGCCAAGCTGCCGCTCGCCGTCGGTTCCGCCGACCAGTTCCGCCAGATCCTTTCGAACCTGGTGGTCAACGCCCGGGACAGCATGCCCGATGGCGGCCGGCTCGTCATCCGCACGCGGCATGTACCGGAAGCGGACGGCATCCACGGATGGATCACCATCCTGATCGCCGATACCGGCAGCGGCATCAGCCCCGACATCCTGCCCAACATCTTCGAAGCCTTCGTGAGCACGAAGGGCGAGAAGGGTACCGGCCTCGGACTGTGGATCGTGAAAGGCATCATCGAGAACCACGGCGGCCGTATCCACGTGCGCAGCAAGCTGGAGAGGGGCACCGTGTTTAAGATCGATTTGCCCGTCGTTCGATGAAAGTCACGTTGAAAGTCAGATGAAATGGGCGATGAAGAAAGTGCGATGAAGAAGGTGCGATGAAGAAGCCGGTGGTGAAAGATCAGGAGAACGCGAAGTGGCACGTGCTGGTCGTGGATGACGAGCCGTCCGTGCTGCTCACCTATCGCATGATCCTTGAGCAGCAGGGATACCGGGTCACCGCTTCGATCTCGTCGAAAGACGCGATCGCGGCGCTGGAACGGGACGCAGCGAACCTGCTGATCTGTGACCTGTCGCTGGAGCAGAAACACACCGGCTTCGAAGTGATCGACTTCGCCCGCCAGCGCCATCCCGAAGTCCCGGCGATCCTGGTGACCGGATATGCCAGCCGGGATGTGATGGACAAGGCGGAGCAGGGTGGCATCGCGGTATTGTTCAAGCCCATCGACATCAACGAGTTCCTCTCTACTATCTCGCAAAAGGTGAGGTCGAAGCATGAGTCCCACCAAGCCAAAGCGCAACCCGACTAGGAAAGCCGCGCCTAAAGCAGCGCCCGCGCCCAAGATCGCGACCAAGATCGCGACCAAAGAGAAGCCGGTCGCGGTGCCGTCGGCCAAGATCCGCCGCGGCACCGAAGCCGAGCGCGAGGTGCACGCCCTCGAGCCCTCGCAGCTGACGCGCACGGAAAGGCCGCAACTCGTGGCCAGTGGCCAGACCGAGGGCAGCGAAGGCCGCTACGTCTATGGCGTGATCCCGACGAAGGAGCCGATGACGTTCGGCAAGATCGGCATGGGTGCCTCCGGCGAGATGGTCTACACCGTCCACCATGGCGACATCGCCGGCGTGGTGAGCAAGAGTCCGGTGTTCATCTTCGATCCGACGCGCGAGAACGCGCTCGCGCACGAGCACGTGATCGAGACGGTGATGAAGGGACAGACCATCATCCCCATGAGCTTTGGCACCGTGTTCCGGACCGACGACGATATCCGCGAAGTGCTGAAGTCCATCTATCCGTCGCTGAAAGATGTGCTCAAGCAGATGGCCAACAAGCTGGAGTTCGGCTTGAAGGTCACCTGGGACCGCGACCAGATCATCGAGGAGTTGAAGCGGGGGCACGAGGACATCCACCGCTTCCATCAGGAGATCACGCGCAAGCACTTGCAATCCACTTACTTCGCCCGCATGCAGCTGGGCCGCATGATCGATAAAGCGCTGGTCGAGCGCGCGGCGGAATATGTGCGTGAGATCTATGAGGCGCTGCGCCCGGTTTGCGTGGCGTCGCGCGATAACAAGCCCATCGGCGATAAAATGATCATGAACGCCGCGTTCCTTATCCATCGCGACAAGGAATCGGATTTCGATGAGGCGGTCAATAAGATCGCGCAACGCTTTGGCGACCGCCTGAATTTCAAGTACACCGGACCGTGGCCGCCGTATAACTTCGTGAACATCCGGCTGAAACTGGAGCGCGGAACAGCGTCATAGCCGGTTTCCGGAGAAGGACAGGGAACTCCGGACTGGAAACAGGAAACCGGGAACGGGGAACGAAACTATGTTCTTGGTCGACGACCTGCTGTTCATGCCCATCGCCGGTATCAAGTTCGTCTTTCGCACCATTTTGAAGACGGCGGAAGAGCAGTACGTCGATGATGCCCCGCTGAAAGAACAGCTGCTCGAACTCGAGATGCGCCTCGATAGCGGCGAGGTCACCGAAGAGGAGTACGCCGAGGAGCAGGCGGCCATCCTGCGCGCGCTGCGCGAGGTGCGGCACCGCAAGATGGAGATGGCGGGCGTGGATCCCGCCACCCAGGGGGGACCGCTCGGTGGCAAGGTCGGCGAAGGCTCGGGCGTCGATGTCCACCTGGGCTACGGCCCGAGCGAGAAGAAGTAACGCGACCTGCCCCCGCTTACCTTCAGGGACGAACTGCCATAGAACCGCCTTTCCAGCTGTCTCCCCGACCAATCTTCCCCTGGCGGGTGGCCCAGCTAATAACGGGTGGGGGGTGGGCC
>JALYLW010000127.1 GCA_030774055.1 Acidobacteriota bacterium | reverse complement strand
CCACACATGCTCGCCACCCATTACACATTCGAGGCATACAAAAAGCCGGGCAGGTTCGCCCGGCTTTATGCTTCCTCTGGCTCCCGCAGGAGCCAGGGTTGGCGCGGCTTGTTATCGGGGCGGTTTCGCCCCACATGATGCGGTTACATCACCAGCGCCAGATCCTCAAGACTTGCCTGCACGGCTTCAACCGACGACCCCCCCGTGATGCGGCTGGCAGCATCCAGCGCACCATCCGTCGAGATCCCGTACCCGTGGCCCATCAGGAACATACGGACCACCTCCGCCGCCTGCATCGAGTCGAGCCCACCTTGGAGCAACTCGTTTCGCAGGGCCGCGACTTCCGTCATGTTGAACTTGTCACCCATTGTCGTCACCTCCGACCCTTGCTGCTGACTCCCTGCTGCTACCTGCTAGCCGTCACCTGCTACCTGTCACCTTGCACGTCACGTGCCTTTATCCCAATTAGACTGCCCAACCCATTACTTTGTTGCGGCCCAGGTAAATATTTCCTGGGCAACCATTTCCCGCCTTGGGATGCGGCGGGTTGCCTGCCGGCCAGCCTGCCAGGCGGTGTTCCCTGAGCGCCTTGTAACCCTACCCATTCTCAGTACGCAAAGCCGGTCTCTTTTGTTCGCCCCTGCCGTATACCCGGGTGCGTTCTGTGGTGCCTAATCCCCGATCAGCTGCTCCTCTGCCATCTTGCTGAGGTGCAGGTCAAAGCCCGTTTTCGGCAGCAGGGAGGTCAGCTGGAAGGCCCGAAAACCGCGGCCCACGACCTCCACATGCCGGTAGAGCCCGGGCTCGGTCTCCACCGTCTGGCGCTTCCCGCTCCAATCTTCAAGGAAGGCCTGCGCCTCTTTGGTGCCCAACTGGCCGTATTTGGCCGGCCGGACGCCGATGGTCTCGGCGGCATATGAGCGCACCAGCTTTCGCCAGTACCGCTGTAGCAAGTCGGTGGAGGCGAAGACGTCCACCCACTCGATCTCGCCGTTGATGGCCACCACCACGCCGACGGCGTTCTGGTCCTTGAGCTGGCGGATCACGGCGTCGTACGACCGCTCCATCGGACCGGCCACGGAATCCACCTGCGCCTTCACGGCTTTGTTGTCCATCACGCGCGCGTAGGAACTCATCTCGCGGACCTGGCTGGCCATCACTCCGCCGCCCACTCCGGCACCGCTCCCTGCACTCACGCTCGGCGAGGCCGACGCCACCGCATCGGCCGCGGCCTGGCGCGACTTGCCGACCTCAGCCCAAACCTTCTGCTGGTCCTTCTCCGCCATGGCTTTCTTGCGGACGCTGGGCTGCGCCATCTGCGCGCTCAATCCGCTGAACCTGTCTGACTGCGCGACCCAGCGCCCCGGCTCCACGCAGAACACACCCAGGTCGATGGGATCGCTCTCTGCCGGGATGATGCGGTCTTTGCCGATGACGCGGTCCTGCTTGCCACCGGTCACGATCTCGCCGGCCAGGAGCAGCAACGGCCGCTTGGAGTTATTCACCAGCACGAGTTGGTTCACCTGCGCGCCGTCCCCAGAGTAACGATAACGCTGTGGCGTGCCGCGGCGCCGCATGAGCGGTTGCACCTGCCCGGCTTCGGTCACGATGACTTCGCCCGAGCGCAAGCCCTCATCGAGCGTGATGAGATCGTGGGTGTCGTGCGTGCTCGCCCCCACCACCGGAAAGATGGTCAGGTTGCCGTGCGTGATCGGCGCCAGCACGCGGTAGCCTCCGGGGGTCGTGGTCGCTTCGCCGGCGCGCGCCGCCGTCGGGATCGCTAGCCGGAGCATGACGAGCGCTCCAGCGAAAACTGCGAGTACGGTCAAGGTCTTGAGACTGCGCATGATGTTGCTCCTTTCATCCAGAACGCAGGTATTCCTCGAGCTTGCAGGAATAAATGCGCCGACCCCACCCAAAGTTGGGCCCGTCGGCCGAGCGAGTCGAACGATCCCCCAAAACCTTTGACACCGCCCCCAGAAAAAACGCTGAACAGCTAACCAAAGTCACTGCTGCCAGCGTCCAAAATGTTGATAACATCCACCTTCCATAGGCCTGGAAAATGCTTTTAGCAGCGGTCTGCGAAAAATGAGTGCAGGGACCAAGCCCGAGCGTACGGCTACGGTCGCGACCGGCGTTGCCGGCCAGTGGCTGGAGCGGCTCTTCGGCGAGCTGTGGGCGGAAAGCCACGCCGCCGACTACGGCCTGCCACAGCTCGAGTTCCTGCGCATCCTGGCGGAGGTGGGCGCGAAGTACCTGCCCGCCAATGCCGCCCCCGGAGACGCGACCGCCCTCTACCGCTCGCTGCGGGTGGAAGAGTTGGCGATCGCCCGCGCCTGTGCTGCCGGCAACGAGCACGCCTGGGAGGTATTCCTCAGCCGCTTCCGCGAGAAGCTGTTCGACGCCGGCCGCGCCATCGCGCGCAACGACGCCACCGGACGCGAGCTTGCCGACTCGCTCTACGCCGACCTCTACGGCACCGAGCTGCGCGATGGCCAGCGCCGCTCCAAGCTGCTGTTCTATATGGGACGCGGTTCGCTCGAGGGATGGCTGCGCACCGTGCTGGCGCAGGAGTTCGTCAACCGCTATCGCAGCCAGAAGAAACTCGTTAGCCTGGAAGAAGAGAACGAGGAAGGCGTGCAGTTTGCCGCACCCGTGCAGGAGGGATCCGTCGTGGTGGATCCGCGGCTCGAGGCCGCGGTCGATGCCGCGCTCGCCGCGCTGCCGGCGGAGGACCGCTACGTCCTCGCCAGCTATTTCCTCGATCAGCGGACGCTTGCCGAAGTAGCGCGCACGCTCGCCGTGCACGAATCCACCATCAGCCGCAAGCTCGACAAGCTCACCGCGCAGCTGCGCAAGCACGTGCTTGACGCCCTGGTGAAGCGCGGCATGAGCCGCCGCCAGGCGGAGGAGGCGCTGGCGGCCGATGTGCGCGATCTCCAGGTCGACATTCGGGCGCGGCTGGCGCAAGATTCCGCCGCCGCACCGTTCTCCAAGAAGGAAGGAAGCTAAGTGGCAGACGTGTCTAAGCTCGTGCGTGCGCGCCTGGCGAAAATGCCGGTGACCGGTCCCCATCCCGGCTGGCATCCTGACGCCGACCAGCTCACCGCCTTTGCCGAGCGCTCGCTCGCCGGCGCGGAGCGTGATGGCGTGCTCGCCCATCTCGCCACCTGCACGGATTGCCGCGAGGTGGTTGCACTCGCCGCGCCGGAACCGATCGAAGAGCTCGAAACCGCGGCGTCCGCAGCGGCAGTGTCCGCACCGGCAAGGCCGCGCTGGCTGCCGTGGCCGGTGGGCGCGAATACGATACGTTGGGGAGCGGTCGCCGCCGCCGTCGCCGTGGTCGCCGTCGCCGTGGTGATGCAGTCGCCACGGATGCAGCAGTCGCCGCTATCCGCGCGAGTATCCACGCCGTCACCTGCGCTCAGCGCAGACAAAACCCTGGTCGCAACGGCGGAGAAGCCGGCGCAGGCGCAACCGCCGGCGCTCGAAGCGGGCTCTGCGGGCAAGGCCAGTATGCGCGAGCGCGATGCCGCCGTTGCGGATCTGCGGGCCGCGGAGGTCAAGAACAACACCGAAGCCCGGCTCGACGAGCTTACGAAGAACAAAGAGGGACTCGCGAAACAGCAGAAGAAAGAAGACGGTGCGCGCACCATGGCCGCCGTCGCGCCGCCAGCTCCGGTTGTAGCGCCGAAGTCCGCGGATGCCGGAAGTCTTGCCGTCAGCAGTAATGGCAATCCTGCCGTCAGTAGTAATAAGGTTAGGGAGGAGCACGCCGCAGGTGGAGCGTCCGCGGGAATGGTTGCGCAAGCCGAGCGGAACGAGCCGTTCAAGGACGCCAAGTTTGCACGCCGGTCCGCCGAGCAACACGCCGCGGCAAAGCCGTCGGCGCCGCCGGCAACGGCCGCCGCCGCTTACGATTCAGTCGCGATGGCCAAAGCTGCTCCCAGCCCGGAACCGGCAGCGACGCGGGCCAAGACTCGCGAAGGAGCGACTCCCGCCGCGATGAGCCCCGGCCTTTACGGCCCGGGCTACGCCGGAAATATCGCGACGCGAAACGCGACGCTGGGCGAAGAGGCCGCGCAGCGCGCCGAGCTCAAGCCCGCCACGCTGCGCTGGACCGTCACTTCCGACGGCCGTGTGCAGCGCTCGCGCGATGGCGGCCGCAACTGGGCCGACGTGCCCATCGCCAAGGACAAGGCGCTGAAGTTCCGTGCGCTCGCCGCCGATGGCGACGAGATCTGGGCGGGCGGCGCCAGCGGCGCGCTCTACTACTCCGCCAACGCCGGCAGCACCTGGCGCCCGCACCCGCTGCCAGGCGTCACCGGCGACATCATCCGCTTAAGCGTCAGCGGCAAGTCGCTCATCGTCTCGACCTCGTCAGGGCAGACGATCACGGTCTCGCACGACGCCTTCGCCGACACCGCGGCCAAGCCGCCCAGCAGCCGCTAGTCGCCCTCTATTACGCCTCTTCAACCTTGGCTTCGTCGATCAGCAGGATGGGAATCCCGTCGCGCATGGGATACACCCGCCTGCACGCGGCGCAGCGGAAATCCTGCCGGTCCTGGCGAAACGTCAGGGGCTGGCGGCAGGCAGGGCAGACCAGGATGTCGAGCAGTTTCTGCGAAAGCATCGTGCTCATTCTACCGCCTTGTCATTCCCCTGCTTGTCATTCCGAGGAGTCCGAGAACGTTGTTGGAGCAGCAACGGGTGAGCGCGGAGCGAGCGCCGGACAGCGCGAGGGGCGACGCAGCAGAGCCGAGCGTAGAAGCGCGAAGCGAAAGCGTTGCGGCGACCCTGGAACAAACTCCGAGGAATCTGTTTTTTCGCATTGTCCGGTTAAGATAGTCGGGTGAGCGCGGAGCGAGCGCCGACCCGCGCGCGCAAAGCGCGAGGGCGAAGCAGCGAGTCCGCGAGCGTTGCGGAGCCCTGGGAGAAAAGATGGCCACCATCCTCGACGGCACCAAGATCGCCGCGCAGATCAAAGATGAGGTCGCGCAGGAGATTCGCGCGCTCGCTGCGCAAGGACAAAGCCTGCGTCCCGGACTCGCCGCCGTGCTCGTGGGCCACGATCCGGCTTCCGAGATCTACGTTCGCAACAAGATCAAGGCTTGCGAGCAGCTTGGCATCTACAGCGAGCAGATCACGCCGCCGGAAACGGTGACCACCGCCGAGATGATCGCGCTGGTCTACGAGCTGAACGCGCGCGACGACATTGACGGCATCCTCATCCAGCTTCCGCTGCCCAAGCAGGTGGACGCCAAGAAAGTGCTGCTCGAGGTCGCGCCCGAGAAAGACGTCGATGGATTCCATCCCATGAACGTCGGCTTTCTCTCCACCCAGCGTCCCGGCCTGGTGCCGTGCACGCCGGCTGGCGTCATGGAGATCCTGAAGCGCAGTGGCATCGAGGTCTCCGCGCAGAACGCGGTCGTCGTGGGACGCAGCGACATCGTTGGCAAGCCGGTCGCGATGCTGCTGACCAACGCGAACGCCACCGTGACCATCTGCCATTCGAAGACGCGCGACCTGCCCGGCGTCTGCCGCGGCGCCGATATCCTCGTCGCCGCCATCGGTAAGGCCGGCATGATCACCAAAGACTTCGTGCGGCCGGGCGCGGTCGTGATCGACGTGGGCATCAATCGCATCACCGACGCTGCCGAATTCGCGAAGTTTTTTAAGGGCGACGCCAAGCGCGAAACCGATTTCGCCGCCAAAGGATTCACGCTCATCGGCGACGTGCACCCTGAGGTCGCGCAAGTCGCGGGCGCGCTCACGCCCGTGCCCGGCGGCGTGGGCCCGCTGACTATCGCCATGCTGATGAGCAACACGGTGAAGGCGATGAAGCTGCGCCGCGGCACGGCTGTATCCGCAGACGCTCCCGCGATGTCGGCGCGGAGCTAGAGTGGTTGGGGGAAAATGGTAAGGGTCGCCATCACCGGTGGCATCGCCTGCGGCAAGTCGACCGTGCTGCAGATGTTCGCCGACCTGCCCCACGTCGCGGTCCTGAGCGCGGACGCCATCGTCCATCAACTCTATCTGCCCGGCGAAACGGTCCATAACCGGGTGGTCGCCGAGTTCGGCCGCGCGATCCTCGATCCCGGCGGGCGCATCGACCGCAAGAAGCTTGCCGACGAGGCCTTCCGTGCGCCGGAGCGACGCCAAAAACTGGAGAGCATCGTGCACCCCGCCGTGTCTGCGCACGAGGTGAAGTGGATGGATCACATCGCCGCTTCGTCACCGGAAACCAATCTCGCCGTGATCGAGGTGCCGCTGCTGTTCGAGGCGAAGTCGGAAGGCAATTTCGCGAAGACCATCGCCGTGACCTCCACAGCGGAAAAGAAGCTGGCACGCTACAAGTCGAAGCATCCCGAACTGAGCGAAGCCGAGGCCGGCGCGGAACTCGAGCGCCGCAGCGCATCGCAGTTGCCGGACGCCGAAAAAGCCGGGCGCGCGGATTTTGTCGTCGACAACTCCGGCACCATGGACGCCACCCGCGCCCAGGTGAAGAAGATCTATCAACAACTCACACCACAACTCACATAACCCGGCTGAGCGGCCGCGCGGCAAGCAGAAGCTCGACGTCAAAGTCACGCTCCAAGAGGCGCAACCA